>DASXLN010000094.1:0-2808 GCA_036496165.1 Gaiellaceae bacterium
CCGGCCCTCCTGCTGAGCGCTGCGACCCTTGCCACGGCGACGCCGCAGGCCCTCCTGACGACGCTCCTGAAGGTGCGGATCGCGGCGGCGGAGCTTCCGCTCGGATTCTCGAACGCCCGCGCCGAGAAGCAGCGACTGAGCGCGAACGGCAAGAAGTACCACGCCGTCGGGCTCGTGGACGTGTCTCTCGAGGGGCCGGACACGGTCGACGCCTTCGCCTGGGTCGTGTTCACGAAGCACGCCGACGCCATCTCCGACCTCGACCACCCGGCCGTCGGGAACGGCGTCAAGGTGCTCGACGTCGTGCCCGGCCTGAAGGACAGCCTCATCCTCACCGGGACCCTGAACGGGAAGGCCATCACCGATGCCGTGGCGGTGGACGGCACCGTCCTCATCCAGGGCGTCGTCGTCTCGAGCGCGGTGCGCGAGCCGACCGCGATCATCCTGCTCAAGGCGGCGATCGCGCACCTGCGCCGGCTGCGCTAGGAGAGGGGCCGCTTCTTCGGCATGCCGGCGCGGCGGGGGAAGCCGGGCGGCGTCGGGGCGAGCTTGCGGAGGACGACGAGGCCGTTGCGCTCCTCGGGGACGTCGCCGCCGAGGAGCGAGGAGACGCGGCCGACGACGGACATGTCCGCACTCGGCCCGACCCACAGCACCGCGGCGCCCCCGGGACGGACGAGGGAGAGGCAGAGCTCGGCGGCGACCGGCGGCTGGGCGAGCGCCTTCGCGAGCGCGACGCCGTACGAGTCCGGCTCCTGCTCCTCGGCACGGCCCCAGACGACGCGGGCATTCGGCGGTGCCCACCGCTCGAGGAAGTCGCATTTCCGCCGCTCGGCCTCGAGCAGCGTCACCTCGCGGTCGGGCAGCGCGAGCGCGAGCGGGATGCCGGGCGAGCCGCCGCCGGACCCGACGTCGACGATCGGCCCGTCGAAGTCGCGCACGACCTCGACCGCGCGCAGCGCGTCGTCGACGAGCATCGCGTACGCCTCCGCCTCGTCCCGCAGCGCCGTCAGCCCCGGCGTCGCGAGAACGGCCCGGAGCCAGTCAGCCTGCGGGGACGACGACGACGTAGCGGTTCGGCTCCGTCCCGTCGGAGCGCGTCTCGACGCCCTCCTCCTCCTTCAGCACGAGGTGCACGACCTTGCGCTCGACGGCCGTCATCGGCTCGAGCTCGGCCGGCTCCCCGGTCGCGCGCACCTGCTCGGCGGTCCGCATCGCAATCGACTCGAGCGTCGCGCGGCGACGCTCGCGGTAGCCGGCCGCGCCGACGACGACTTCCTTGCGCGGCTCCTCGCCGCGCCGGTGGGCGATCGCGTTGAGGAGGTACTGCACCGCGTCGATCGTTTGGCCGTGATGGCCGATGAGCAGGCCTGCATCCGCCGCGAAGAGCGTCGCTGTCACCGTCTCGTCGTCTTCGTGCATCTCGATGCGCGCGTCGAGCCCGAAGGCGCCCGTGACACGCGCGAGCAGGAAGCGCACGTCGCCCGCGAGATCCGACTGGTCGCCGGCCGGTGCGATCGCATCCTCCGGAACGCTCGCGACAACTCGCGCGGGCGCATACCCGACGCCGAGGAGCCCTCGCTCGCCCTCCGACACCACCTCGAATTGCACCGCCGTCTTGTCGAGCCCCGGGTGGCGCAGCTCGAGCTCGCGCAGCGCGGCCCATTTCGCCTCGCCGACCGTCTCGCCGGTGGCCTCGACGGTGACGTTGCTCATCGCCTGCGGGCGGCGCCCTTCTTGCGCCGCACCTTCCGCGGCTGCCCGCCGGCCGCCGGCTGCGGCGAGGCCTTCGGCTTCTCGGGAGCCGGCGCCTTCGGCGCGGCACCGTTCCCGCCCGCATCGTCCTTCGGCGGCGTGCGCGAGGCGCGCTTGAAGAGGTCGGGCGGCGGCGTCTTCGGCATCAGCCGCTTCGTGATCAGCCCCTGGCCGACCGTCCACAGGTTCGTCGTCACCCAGTAGAGGACGAGCCCTGCCGGGAACCGCGCGATCACGAACACGAAGATCAGCGGCATGATCATGAAGAGCGTGCGCTGCATCTTGTCCGCGGTCGCCGACATGTACAGCGTCGACGCCATCTGGCTCGCGACGTAGACGACGAGCAGCACGAAGCCACCCCAGTGCGACGTCGTATGCGCGGCGATCGACGGGATGAAGTGCAGGAACGAGAGGTCGCCCTTCGGCGGGAACTTCGCGAAGTGGCGCAGCGAGTAGTAGAGCGAGATGAAGACCGGGAGCTGGAACAACATCGGCAGGCACGAGGCCGCCGGGTTGATGTTGTTCTCGCGGTAGAACTTCATCAACTCCTCGTTCTGCTTCGCCTTGTCGCCCTTGTACTTCTTCTGAATCTCCTTCATCTGCGGCGCGAAGCGCTGCAGGTTCTGCATCGAGTGGATCTGCTTCACCGTCAGCGGGACGAGCAGCATCCGGACGACGACGGTCGTGGCGACGATCGCCCACGCCCACGGCAGGTGCAGCGAGCCGTGGAACCAGTCGAGCACGGCGCGCATCGCGTTCTCGAGCGGCGTGATCGGCGAGAAGAGCAGCAGGAGCGTGTTCATCGGACGGGGTCGAAGCCTCCCCGGCTCCACGGGTTGCAGCGCAGGAGCCGCCAGCCGGCGAGAACGCTGCCTCGCAGGAGGCCCTTCTGCCGCACCGCGTCGATCGCGTACTGCGAGCAGGATGGGTGGTACTTGCACGTCGTCGGGAAGAGCGCGCCCCACGTGACGCGGTAGACCCAGACGGCCCCGACGCCGAGCCGATACATCAGGCGGCCGCCTTCGTCATGTCGAGCACCTCGTCGATGCGCTC
>DASXLN010000095.1:0-7471 GCA_036496165.1 Gaiellaceae bacterium
CTCGGTTTCTCACTGCTCGAGGGCCTCGGGATCGCGCCGATCGACGAGTGGATCCTCCACCACCACGAGAACTGGGACGGCACCGGCTATCCCGACCGGCTCGCCGGCGAGGAGATCCCGCTCGGCGCCCGCATCATCCGCGTCGCCGACGCGTTCGAGGCGATGACGGCCAATCGCCCCTACCGCGACGCGCAGTCGGTCGAGTATGCGCTCACCGAGCTCCGCACGAACGCGGGCACGCAGTTCGAGAACAGCGCCGTCGCCGCCGTCGAAGCGTGCCTCGCCCACAGGTCGCCGGTTCGGCAGCACCAGGCCGGCGCACTGGCGTTCGCCTAGGCCATGGCTCTCGCATTTCCACTGCTCGCGGGACTCGTCCTCGCGCCCGTCTTCGGAGGCCGCTGGAGCAGGATCGTCAAGCTGCGCCTGCGCGTCGTCTGGCTGTTCTATGTCGCCATCGCGATGCAGCTCGTCGCGTTCCCGGTGAAGGTTCTGCCGTGGCACACATCCGACCGGATCGGCGTCGTCCTCTGGCTGATCTCGTACGGCGTCTTCGCCGCTGCGATCGCCGGCAACTTTCGGATTCCCGGAATACCGCTCATTGCGCTCGGGCTCGTGTCGAACCTGTCGGCCATCCTCGCGAACGGCGGACACATGCCGGCGCTGCCGTCGGCGCTGCGCGCCGCGGGCATGCATTTCGCGACGGGCCACAACCGCAACAGCGCCGTGCTCGCGTCGCCGCACCTCTCCTGGTTCGTCGACCGCTGGGCGGCCCCGACCTGGGTGCCCTACGCGAACGTCTTCTCGGTCGGTGACGTGCTGATCATGGCCGGCGGCCTCGTCTTCGCGCTCGGCGCGACCGGGGCGCTGCGCGTCCCCTCCCGCCTCCGTCAGCCGCCCGAGTACGCGACCGCGACGAGGTAGAGCCCCGACGGCGGCGCCGTCTGGCCGGCGGCGGCACGGTCGGCGCCGGCGAGCAACGGCGCGAGGTCGATCCCGTCCACCATCGTCCCGACGAGCGTCCGCACCATGTGCCGGAGGTAGCTGTTGGCGGCGATCTCGAAGTCGAGGTGCTCGCCATGGCGGATCCACTCCGCCGACTCGACGACGCGGACGAAGACCTCGTGCTGCGTCTCCGTCGGCGTGAAGGCGCGGAAGTCGTGCTCGCCTGGGAGAAGCGCAGCCGCCGCCTCGAGACGATCGAGGTCGAGCGGACGCGGCATCCACCAGCTGCGCCGGAGCTCGAACGGCGACGGCGTCGCGCGGGTGTAGATGCGATAGCGATACGAGCGGGCCGTGGCCGAGTGACGCGCGTGGAAATCCCGGGTCGCGACGTCGGCGGTGACCACGGAGATCTCGTCCGGGAGCCGCGTGTTGACGGCGGCGGCCGCGCGCTCGGGCGGAGGGCCGCCCTCGACGCCGACGGTGATGACGTTGCCGAGCGCGTGCACGCCGGTGTCGGTGCGGCCGGCGACGGCGATCTGGTCGACGGAGGCGAACGTCGCCGCGAGCGCCTCGCGGAGTGCAGCTTCGACCGTCGGCTGTCCGGGCTGAGCCGCCCAGCCCCGGAAGGAGCTGCCGTCGTACTCGATCGTCAGTCTGAGTCGCACGTCAGGCGCCCCTGACGCCCGTTGTCATGACTGCCTTATGCTCTATATGCTTGCACATGGGATGATACACTCTAGTTCGTGAGCGACGAGCACGCCTTCCTCCTCCAGCGGGTACAGCCGGCGATGGTCGGGCTCATCGACGGGTCGCTCTCCACGCTCGCACCGATCTTCGCAGTCGTGCTCGCGTCGCACGACACGCGCTATGCGTTCATCGCGGGTCTTGCAACATCGCTCGGTGCCGCCATCAGCATGGGCTTCTCCGAGGGGCTCTCGGACACGGGCGAGCTGACCGGGCGCGGAAGCCCCTTTGCCCGCGGCGTCATCACCGGCGGCGGGACGTTCCTCGGCGGGGTCCTCCACTCGCTGCCGTTCCTCATCTCGAACTACCACGTCGCCCTCTTCTTCGCGGTCGCGGTGGTCGCGTTCGAGCTGCTGATGCTCGCGTACTTCCGCTACCGCTTCTTCAAGGACACGTTCGTCCGCGCCCTCGGGATCGTCACTTTCGCCGGCGTCCTCATCGCAGCGATCAGCGCCGGGCTGGGAAGCCTCCTCGGCGCACCCGTCGGCAGCTAGCGACTAGGGCTGGTAGTCGACGAGCTCGAGGTAGACCATGTCGGCCGCGTCGCCCTGGCGCGGGCCGAGCTTGACGATCCTCGAGTAGCCGCCGGGCCGGTCGGCGAACCGCGGCCCGACGTCGGAGAAGAGCTTGTGCACGATCTCCTGCGACCGAAGCTCGGAGAGCGCCTGCCGGCGGGCGTGCAGGTCGCCGCGGCGGCCGAGCGTGATCATCTGCTCGGCGAACGGCTTCACCGCCTTCGCCTTCGCCTCGGTCGTACGGATGCGCCCGTGCTCGATCAGCGAGCACGCGAGGTTCGCGTACAGCGCTTTGCGATGGGACGCATCGCGGCCGAGCTTCTTGCCGGTCCGTGCGTGGCGCATGGCGCTACTCGAGGCTCCCGCTGTCGCCCCGCAGCGTGAGGCCGTGCTGCTGCAGGGTCTCCTTGACCTCTTCGATCGACTTCTTGCCGAAGTTCGGGATCGCCGCAAGCTCGTTCTCCGTCTTCATGACGAGGTCGCCGATCGTCTCGATGCCGACGCGCTTCAGACAGTTGTACGAGCGGACGCCGAGCTCGAGCTCCTCGATCGGGAAGTTCTCCATCCCGCGCGCGAGGCCCGTCTCGGGGCTGACGCCGTCGGACGACACGGTCGCCTGCTCGCCGAAGCCCTCGATCTTGTCGATGTCGGTGAAGATCGCGAGCTGGCGGATGAGGATCTCGGCCGCCTCGCCGAGCGCGTCCTTCGGGTCGACCGAACCGTCGGTCGTGATGTCGAGCATGAGCTTGTCGTAGTCCGTCCGCTGACCGACGCGCGCCGCCTCGACCGCGAACGAGACGCGGCGGACGGGCGAGAAGATCGAGTCGATCGGGATGACCCCGATCGTGTGCTGCGGCCCGCGATTCAGCTCGGCCGGGTTGTAGCCGCGGCCGCGGCCGATCGTCAGCGTCAGCTCGAGGCGGCCGCGATCGGAGAGGTTCGCGATCTCGAGCTCCGGATTGAGGATCTCGAGCTCGGCGGGCGCTTCGATGTCGCCGGCGGTGACGATGCCGGGGCCCTTCTTCGCAATGTGCACCTCGACCTCGGGCGAATCGCCGTGGAGGCGGGCGACGAGGTTCTTGAGGTTGAGGACGATGTCGGTGACGTCCTCGCGGACGCCCGGCAGCGTCGTGAACTCGTGCGCGGTGCCCTCGACCTTGACCGAGGTGACTGCGGCGCCCTCGAGCGACGAGAGCAGCACGCGGCGCAGCGAGTTGCCGAACGTGTGACCGAAGCCGCGGTCGAGCGGCTCGATCTGGAAGACGCCGCGGTGCTCGTCCACTTCCTCGTGGACGATGCGCGGAATCTGAAAGTCCATAGCGCGTGTAGCCAACGAAATCCCTTCTTCTTGGAGAGTTACTTCGAGTAAAGCTCGACGATGAGCGATTCCTGGACCGGCGTGTCGATCTCGCCGCGCTCGGGCTGCTTCAGCACCTTGCCGGTGAGGCCGTCGTGATCGGCCTGCAGCCACGGAGCGACGGTGGACACGAGGTCGGTTGCGTCCCGGATCACCTGCTGCGCCGACGAGTTGTGCGCAACGGTGACGATGTCGTTGGGACGAACCTGGAAGCTCGGGATGTTCACGCGGCGGCCGTTCACCTGGAAGTGGCCGTGACGCACGAGCTGGCGGGCCTGCGCGCGCGATGCGGCGAAGCCGAGGCGGTACACGACGTTGTCGAGCCGCGTCTCGAGCATCCGCAGCAGCTCCTCGCCGGTGACGCCGGAGCGGCGCGATGCCTTCTCGTAGTACGTGCGGAACTGCTGCTCGAGCAGGCCGTAGTACCGGCGTGCCTTCTGCTTCTCGCGCAGCTGGAGCAGGTACTCGCTCTGCTTGATGCGGCCGCGGCCGTGCTCGCCCGGCGGATACGAGCGGCGCTCGATCGCGCACTTCTCCGTCAGGCAGCGCTCGCCCTTGAGGAAGAGCTTCAGCCCCTCGCGCCGGCAGATGCGGCACTTCGGTCCGAGATCGCGTGCCATTAGATGCGCCTCCGCTTCCGCTGGCGAACGCCGTTGTGTGCCTGCGGCGTCACGTCCTTCACGCCGAGGATCTCGAGGCCAGCCGCCTGGAGGGAGCGGATCGCGGTCTCACGACCGGAGCCCGGGCCCTTGACGAAGACCTCGACCTTCTGGAGACCGTGCTCCATGCCCTTCCGCGCGCACGCGTCGGCGGTCACCTGCGCGGCGAACGGCGTCGACTTGCGCGAGCCCTTGAAGCCCGCGGAGCCGGCCGACTCCCACGCGATGACGTTCCCTTCCTTGTCGGTCAGCGCGACGATCGTGTTGTTGAAGCTCGTCTTGATGTGCGCCTGGCCGATGGCGATGTTCTTCCGGACCTTGCGGCGCGTGCGGCCGCGCGTGGCCGCTTGACGGCGAGGAGGCGCCATCTACTTCGTCGCCTTCTTGCCGCGGCCGACGGTCTTCTTCGGGCCCTTGCGCGTGCGGGCGTTCGTCTTCGTGCGCTGGCCGTGGACGGGCAGCCCGCGGCGATGGCGGACGCCGCGGTACGCGCCGATCTCGGAGAGCCGCTTGATCGCCTGCTGCCGGTCACGGCGCAGGTCGCCTTCGACCTCGAGCTCGCCGTCGATGTAGGTGCGGAGCTTCGTCACCTCGTCGTCGGTGAGGTCCTTGATCTTCGTGTCGGGCGAGAGGCCGAGCTGGGCCGCGATCTTCCGCGCCGTCGGCTGGCCGATGCCGTAGATGTAGGTCAGCCCGATCTCGAGCCGCTTCTGATTCGGAAGGTTGACGCCGGCGATGCGGGCCATCGGCTAGCCCTGCCTCTGCTTGTGACGGGGGTTGGTGCAAATGACCATGGTTGTGCCGTGCCGCTTGATGACGCGGCAGCGTTCGCACATTGGCTTGACGGACGGGCGTACTTTCATCTCATCTTCTTTCTACTCCAAAGTGAACCGCGCGCACGGCAAAGCCGGTGCGCGGCGGACGGTCATCGTAGCAAAGCAGCTCCGGCTTTCGTCAGGATTCTAGGCCCTTCCGCCGTGATCGCGACGGTGTGCTCGAAGTGGGCTGCGAGCGAGGAGTCGACCGACGAGATCGACCAGTCGTCGTCGTGGACGTAGACGTCCGGAGCGCCCGCCGTGATCATCGGCTCGATCGCGAGGGTCATGCCCGGCTGGAGGACGGGCCCTCGCCCGGGAGGGCCGTAGTTCGGGATTTGCGGGTCCTCGTGGTAGCTGCGGCCGACCCCGTGCCCGACGAGGCTCCGGACGACCGAGAAGCCGGCGTCCTCCACCACCGTCTGGACGGCATGGGAGATGTCGGAGAGGTGGTTGTCCGGCCGTGCCTGCTCGATCCCGGCGGCGAGCGCCTCCTGGCAGACGTCGAGGAGCCGCTGCGCCTCCACGTCGATCTCCCCCACCGGCAGCGTGACGGCGCTGTCGGCGACGAGGCCGTGGAGCGTCACGCCGAGGTCGACCGAGATGAGGTCGCCCTCGCGCGCGCGGTAGTCGCTCGGGATGCCGTGCACGACCATCGAGTTCGGCGAGATGCAGAGCGCGGCCGGGAAGCCCTTGTACCCCTTCGAGGTCGGGACGCCGCCCTTCGAGCGGAGGTGCTCCTCGGCGATCGCGTCGAGCTCGAGCATCGAGACGCCCGGCTCGAGCGCCTCGGCGCAGAGCTGGAGCGTCTCGTGGACGAGCTCCCCGGCGCGTGCCATCCCCTCGATCTCGGCGGCGGACTTGCGGATGATCATCGTGCCGCCACCGCGTTGAGCGCGTCCTCGATCTCGTGGAAGACCTCGCCGACGCTGCGGTCGGCATGGATGCCGACGACGTTGCCGCGCGTCGAGCGGTAGTACTCGATGAGCGGTTCGGTCTCGCGCTCGTACGTCGCGAGTCGCCGCTCGATCGCCTCGGGCGTGTCGTCGGGGCGGTTCTCCTCGCGCGCGCGCTTCAGCATCCGCTCGATCAGCTGCTGCCGGTCCGGGAGGTGGAACGCGAACACGACGCCGAGCGAGCGGCCGACGTCCTCGAGCATCGCGTCGAGCGCCTCCGCCTGTGCGAGGTTGCGCGGGTAGCCGTCGAGGATGAACCCGGGAACCGTGTCGCCGCGCGAGAGCCGGTCGCGGATGAGCGGGATCGTGATCTCGTCGGGCACGAGATGCCCCGCAGCGAGGATCGGCTCGACCTGCTTGCCGAGCTCGGTGCCGGCAGCGATCGCGGCACGGTAGAGGTCGCCGCTCGAGATGTGCGGGACGCCGTACGTCGCCGCGATCTTCTTCGCCTGGGTTCCCTTCCCGGAGCCCTGCGGGCCGAGTAGCAGGATGTTCATCGCGCCTATCGGAGGAAGCCCTCGTAGTGGCGCATCATCATCTGCGACTCCATCTGGCGCATCGTGTCGAGCGCGACGCCGACGACGATGAGGACCGACGTGCCGCCGAG
This sequence comes from Gaiellaceae bacterium, assembly GCA_036496165.1. Taxonomy (GTDB): domain Bacteria; phylum Actinomycetota; class Thermoleophilia; order Gaiellales; family Gaiellaceae; genus Palsa-739. The sequence continues at coordinate 6,596 of DASXLN010000095.1, forward strand.
TGCGCGCGCGGTCGCCTGTGAGAAGCCGAAGTAATGGATGAAGACGCTCGGCGCGACCGCCACCACCGCGAGGAAGAGCGACCCCGGCAGCGTCAGCCGCTGCAGCACGCGGTCGAGATACGCCGCGGTCGGCGGCCCCGGCCGGATGCCGGGGATGTAGCCGCCGTACTTGCGCAGGTTGTCGGCCTGGTCCACGGGGTTGAACTGGACCGACGTGTAGAAGTACGTGAAGACGATGATCAGCACCGCCTCGGTCGCGAGGTAGTACCAGCTCGTGTACTGGAAGTTCGTGTTCACCCAGTTCGACCAGCGCGGCACGAAGCCGGCGACGGTCTGCGGGAGCGCGAGCAGCGCGGCAGCGAAGATGACCGGGATGACGCCCGCCATGTTCACGCGCAGCGGCATGTAGGTCGACCCGCCCGTCGTCTGCCGGTTTCCGAGCTGCCGGCGGGCGTACTGCACGGGGATCCGGCGCTGCCCCTCTTGCACGAAAACGACCGCGACGACGACGGCGATGGCGACGATCGGGAAGAAGAGGCGCTCGGTCGTGCCGCCGTTGATCCACGCGCTGATGCCGGTCGGGGCGTACGCGAGGATCGAGGCGAAGATTAGGAGCGAGATGCCGTTGCCGACACCGCGCTTCGTGATGAGCTCGCCCATCCACATGAGGAGGACGCACCCGGCGGTCAGTGTCAGGACGATGATCACGAGCCGGCCCGAGTTCACGCCCGGCAGCGCGCCCTGGCGCTTGAACAGGAACGCGTACCCCGTCGACTGCGCCGCGGCGAGCACCACCGTCAGGTAGCGCGTGTACTGCGTGATCTTGGCGTAGCCGGCCTCACCCTCCTTCTGCAGCCGCTCGAGCGACGGCACGAC
>DASXLN010000096.1:0-3109 GCA_036496165.1 Gaiellaceae bacterium
CGTTTGCGTGATGCCGACCTCGCCGTCGATCGAGTACGGCACGCCGAGCGTCGCGAGCGCGGTCTCGAGCGGAGCCCGCCAGCGCTCGATGCTCGGACAGACGATGCCGATCCGCTCGGCCGGCGTTCCCGCACGAAGCAGTGTGAGCAGTTCCTCGCCGACGAGCTCGAGCGCGCCGCGCGCGCCCGCGCCCTCGAAGAAGCGAACGGCGCCGTCGATCGCCACCGGCTCCGGCGCGACGTCGTCGAAGATCGCGCGCTCGAGATGCGCGAGCGCCGGCTGCGCGGTCTGCGCCCACCGTGGCGGCAGCTCTTCGATGTTCGGACCCGCGAGGCGCGCGAGGTCCTCCGCGGTCCGGCGCAGCGACGCGAACGCGGGGCGCCCGGGCTCGTACGGCAGCGACACCGTCACCTCGGTCCGGCCCGCAAGCGCCTCGAGCAGCGTCCATTCGGCGCCGGTGAGGTCTTCGAAGCCGTACGCGAAGACCGGCTCGCCGTTCCACGCCGCGAACTCGGTCTGGAGCCGCTCGGCGGCGCGGCGGCGAAGGAGGTCGCGATCCCAGCGGCCGAGCCGGTCGAGCTCGTCGCGGTAGGCGCCGTAGAGCGCTGCAAGGTCGCCGTCGAGGTCGGCCGGATCGAGGAGCCCCGACTCGAGCTCGCTCAGCGCCTGCTGCAGCGCGTCGGCGAAGCCGCCGAAGCGTGCGGAGGCGGCGAGCCGGTCGAGATCCGCGGCGGCGAGCACGCGCCGGACGAGGAGCGCACGCTGCGATTGCGAGAGCAGCGGCCGCGCGTCGTCGCCTGCATACGCGACGCGCTCGAAGACGTCGTCGAACGTGCCGATCGAGCCGGCGAGCAGCGCCGGACGACGCGCGAGCAGCTCACGCTCGACGCGTTCGACGTCCGATCGAATCGGCACGATGAGCACGGGCTCCCGCTCGAGGGCGGCGAGATAGCGGTCGAGGAGCGTCTCGACCTTGCCCGCGTTCGCAGGCCCAGCGATCAGGCTGAGCGGCACCGCCCCATCCTAGAGGCGGTCTCCGACGGCTCCTTTCAGGCAGCCGCGGCGGACTTCGGCTTGCGCCCGCGGCGCGCGACGGCGCGTCCGGGCAACGAGCCGGCACAGTCGTCGCAGAGGTCGGCCTGCTTCGAGCCGCGGCGCGCGTCCGTGTACGTCACCCGGAGCATGGCGCCCTTTCCCTCGTCGACTTCTTTGCCGCAGCTGTCGCAAACTAGGACGGTTTTACGTGCCATGGAGGTAATTCTACTCGAAATTCAGCAGCGCCAGGAGCGCAGCCTCTTCCGGCTCCAAGCCGGTTTGTCGGGCCCCGACGATCCGTAAATGTCGAGGCCGGAAATCCGCAATGGTTCTGCCTTCGAGATACGCGTCGACGACGGCCGGCGCTACGTAGGACTGGCGGCAGACCGCCGGTGTGTTGCCGAGACGCTCGGCAACCGCCCGCATGACGGCGGTGACGTCGCCCTTGCCCCCGGGCTCACGTTCGGCGAACGCGATCGCGGCGAGCAGCGTGCCGCCCCACGTTCGGAAGTCCTTCGCGCTGAACTCCGGGCCGAGGTGCGCCTTCACGTAGTCGTTCAGCGTCCGGCTCGTGAGGTCGCAGAGCCCGTTGCCGTTGCGCTCGTAGCGAAAGAGCCGGCCGCGGCCGGGCACCGCGAGCAGCTCGCGGATCGCAATCGAGAGCTCGTCGTCGACGAGCGACGTGCGGATCTGCGAGCGGCCCTTGCCGACGAACTCGAGCCTGACGCGTTTCCCGCGCACGTCGACATGCCGCTTGCGCAGCGTCGTGATCCCGAACGTCCCCGAGGCGCGTGTATGGCGATCGCTGCCGACGCGGAACCAGCCGAGGTCGATGAGCCGAAGCGCGATCGCGCAGACGCGCTCGCGATCGAGCTCGTCCTTGTCGAGATGCTCCGCCATCGCGGTGCGCAGTTGCGGCAGCTGCTCGCCGAACCGGATCAACCGTTCGAACTTCGCGCGATCCTGCTCGGCGCGAAAATCCGGGTGGTAGATGTACTGCTTTCGCCCGGCGGCGTCGTGCCCGGTCGCCTGCAGCTTCGCGCGCGGCCGCGCGGCGATCCAAACGTCTTTCCACGCCGGCGGAATTGCGAGCCGATCGATGCGCTCGATCGCCGCCGGGTCGCGGATCTCGTCCCCGCGCGAATCGAGATAGCGGAAGCGTCCCTTGCGCCCAACCCGAGTAGGCATACCGGAGAGACAACGGCACTAGACTGGCCCCCGGATGCGCCACGAGAACGTCATCGTCGTCCTCGAGGGCGACCAGACCGGGCAGGAGCTGCTCGAGGAGTCGCTCCGCGTCCTCGCCCCCGACGTCATCGGTCTCGATCTCGACGTCATCCGCTACGACCTCTCGCTGGAAGCGCGCCGCGCCACGAAGAACGGCGTCGTCCACGAAGCCGCTGCCGCGATCCGCGAGCACGGGCTCGGCCTGAAGGCGGCGACGGTGACGCCGGAAGGCCGCGGCGACGTCGGCTCGCCGAACCGGATCCTTCGCGAGGAGATCGGCGGCAAGGTGATCGTGCGCACCGGCCGGCGGATTCCGGGTGTGGTCCCGCTCGGCGGGGTGTTCGCGCCGATCTCGATCGTGCGTATGGCCGTCGGCGACGCCTACGGCGCCGAGGAGTGGCGCGAGGGCGAGGGTGACGACGAGGTCGCGTTTCGCACCGAGCGCATCGAACGGCGCGTGTGTCACGCGGTCGCCGAGTTCGCCTTCAGGCAGGCCGAGCGCACCGCCGCGAAGGTCTTCGGCGGCCCGAAGTACACCGTCAGCCCGACGTACGAGGGGATGCTGAAGGAGGAGATGGACGCGGCGGCCGAACGGCATCCGGACGTGCCCTACGAGCCGCAGCTCATCGACGCGACGTTCGCGCTCCTGATGTCGACGACGGGTGAGCCGCTCGTCATTCCGGCGCTCAACCGCGACGGCGACATCCTCTCCGACCTCGTCCTCCCGCTCTTCGGCTCGATTGCGGGATCGGAGTCGCTGCTCGTGGCGTTCGAAGACGACTTCGAACCGGCCGCGATCATGGCAGAGGCGGCGCACGGCACCGCGCCCTCGCTCGAGGGCAAGGAC
>DASXLN010000097.1:0-3158 GCA_036496165.1 Gaiellaceae bacterium
ACGCGGTCCTCGGCGATCGCCTGCCGCAGCGCCGAGCCCTCGCCGAGGACGTGCGCCTGGCCGACGAACTCGTCCAGCGTGCGGGGGCGCAGCCGCTGCGCGAGCGGCGCGATCGCGCCGGCGCGTTGCGAGGCCGCATCCGAGAAGAGATCCGACACGAGGAAAGTATGCTCCGCGGATGGCCACGACCAGCCTTCGCACCGAGGTGACGGAGCTCCTCTCCGGCCTCCTCCGGCTCGACACGACGAACCCGCCCGGCAACGAGACGATCGCCGCGGAGTACCTCAAGCAGTACCTCGAGGCGGCCGGTCTCGAGTGCGAGCTGATCGCCCGCTCGCCGGAGCGCGCGAACCTCGTCGCGCGGATCAAGGGCACCGGCGACGGCCCCTCGCTCCTCCTGCTCGGGCACACCGACGTCGTCCTCGCCGATCCGAGGGAATGGCAGGTGCCGCCGTTCTCGGGAGAGGTGCGCGACGGCGAGATCTGGGGGCGCGGCGCGCTAGACATGAAGTCCCAGGTCGCAGCGAACGCGGTCGCAATCGCATCGCTCGCTCGCGAAGGCTTCCGCCCGTCCGGCGACCTCATCTTCGCCGCCACTGCCGACGAGGAGAACGGCGTCGGCTTCGGTCTCGAATGGCTGTGCGAAGCGCATCCGGACGCCGTGCGCGCGGACTTCTGCATCAACGAGGGCGCGGGAGACCGGGTCCAGTTCGGCGACGACGTCTACTACCTCTGCTCGTCGGCGGAGAAGAAGAGCTCGCCCTTCATGATCCGCGCACTCGGACGCTCCGGCCATGCGTCGATGCCCGGGATCGCCGACAACGCGCTCGTGAAGGCGGCGAAGCTCATCCAGCGCATCGCCGAGTACAAGCCCGAGCCGCAGATCCAGCAGGAGGTCGAGGCGTTCCTTCGCACCGTGCTCGGTGAGGTGCCGAGCGCCGCCTCTGCGGTCGAGCGCGCGCGCACCGTCGATCCGGTCGCGGCCGATCTCATCGAGCCGCTGCTCTCCGCGACGTTCTCGCCGACGATGATCACCGCGTCGCAGAAGCGCAACGTCATTCCCGCCGTCGTCGAGGTGACCGTCGACTGCCGCCTGCTTCCGGGTCAGACGACGGAGCACGTCGAGCCGATGATCCGCGCGGTGCTCGGCGGCGACCTCGAGTACCAGATCGAGTGGCTCGAGTCGAAGGGCGGCACGCGCTCGGCGCTCGACACGCCGCTCTGGGATGCGGTGGACTCGTTCGTGTCTGAGATCGAGCCCGGCGCGCGCGCAGTGCCGATCTGCGTCGCCGGATTCACCGACAGCCACTGGCTCCGCGAGGCGTTCGGCACCGTCGCGTACGGGTTCTTCCCGCTCCGGACGATGCCGGTCGAGGTGGCGGCCTCGCTCATCCATTCGGCGAACGAGCGGATCCCGGTGGACGACCTCGAGCTCGGGCTCGAGTGGATCCGTCACGCAGCACGCGCTGTGTGCGCGTGACGGTCGAGCTCGACTCGCTCGCAGAGCTCGAGCCCTCGCTCGCCGCGGAGACATTCGACGTTGCGCGCGTGTTCGTCGCGTACGGCGCGACGGCGCCGTCGGCGCCGGAGCCGTGCCGCCTGCCGAAAGTCGCGTACTCGCTCGACCCACCCGTGACGAGCTTCGGCGGCTTCTCGGTCGGCGAGTGGGAGCAGACCTGGAGTGAGGACGAGTACGCGCGCGCAGTCGAGAACGTGCGCGCTGCCATCTTCGAGGGCGACGTCTACCAGGTGAACCTCGTGCAGCACATGCACGCGCCGTTCGAAGGCGACCCGGCCGGTGTGGCTGCTGCGCTCGCGCCGCTTCGCCCGCTCGAGCCGGCGCCGCTCGCCGGTGACGGCTGGGCGATCGTGTCCGCGTCGCCCGAGCTGCTCCTGCAGAAGCGCGGCAACGTCGTACGCACGATGCCGATCAAGGGCACTCGGCCGGCCGGCGTGCCGATCGAGTCGGCCAAGGACACGGCCGAGCATGTGATGATCGTCGACCTCGAGCGCAACGATCTCTCTCGCGTCTGCGTCCCCGGGACGGTCCGGTGGCCCGAGCTCCTCGCCGAGCGGCAGCTCGCCGGCGTCTCCCACCTCGTCGCGACGGTCGAGGGCGAGCTGCGTCCGGACGTGACGCTGACCGACCTGCTCGACGCGGTCCTTCCCGGCGGCTCGGTGACCGGCTGCCCGAAGTCATCCGCGCTCGAGCTCATCGCCGAGCTCGAGCCCGTCGGTCGCGGCGCGTCGATGGGCGCGCTCGGGCGCGTGTACGCGAACGGCGACCTCGATCTCGCACTGACCATCCGCACGTTCGCGATCGCGAACGGCGACATCCATCTGTGGGTCGGCGGCGGCATCGTGTGGGACTCGGAGCCGGCGGCGGAGGTCGAGGAGTCCTGGGTCAAGGCGCGCCCGTTGCTGGCGGTCGTGTGAACGTCCTCGCAGTTGCGGTGGCGGGGCGCGGCCTCGTCGATCCGCACACGCCGGTCTTCTTCGCCGACGACGAGGCGCTCCTCCGCGGGCGCGCCGTGTTCGAGACGGCACGCGTGTACGGCGGCCGGCCGTTCATGCTCGACGCGCACATCGAGCGTCTCGCGCGCTCTGCAGCGAGCGTTCGCCTGCCGGAGCCGGACGCGGACGAGTGCGTCCGCCTCGCCGACGGCGTGATCAAGGCGGCCGGCGTTCCCGACCTCTCGCTCCGCTTCTACTGGACCGGCAAGACGCTCGTCTCGACCGGCGCTGCCATCCCGGCCGAGCTCGCCGAGCTGCGCGTGCGGGGGATGCGGCTCGCCGTCGTGCGCTGGTCGACCGGCACGCTCGCGGGTGCGAAGTCGACGAGCTACGCGGAGAACATGGCGGCGCAGGACGATGCAGCGGTGCGCGGCGCCGACGACGCGCTCCTCGTTGGGCACGACGGAATCGTCCTCGAGGCGCCGACCGCGAACGGCTGGTGGCGCGAGAGCGACCGGCTGCTGACGCCGTCCCTCGACCTGCCGATCCTCGCCGGAGTGACGCGCGCCCTCGTCTGCGAGCTCGCGCCCGAGGCGGGCTACGCGGTCGAGGAGGGCGCTTTCCCACTCGAGCGGCTTCTTGCCGCCGACGAGGTGTTCGTCACGTCGTCCGTGCGCGAGGTGATGCCCGTCGCTGCGGTAGAC
>DASXLN010000098.1:0-9675 GCA_036496165.1 Gaiellaceae bacterium
GCTACGGCGCGTTCTTCCTCATGGAGGACGCCGACACGCCGCACCTGCGGCTCATCTCCAGCTACGGGCTGAAGCAGCGCAAGACGGCGTCGAACCGCTTCGCACTCGGCGAGTCGCTCATCGGGCAGGCCGCGCTCGAGAAGCAATCCATCGTGCTGCTCGACCCGCCGGACGACTACGTGAAGATCGCGTCCGGCCTCGGCCAGTCGACGCCGCGCGCGGTCGTCGTCATGCCCGTCCTCTTCGAGGACCAGGTGATGGCGGTGATCGAGCTCGCGTCCTTCGAGCCGTTCACCGACGTGCAGCGCGCCTTCCTCGACCAGCTCGGGGAGACGATCGGCATCGTCCTCAACACGATCCAGGCGACGATGCGGACGGAGGAGCTGCTCCGCCAGTCGCAGGCGCTGACGCAGGAGTTGCAGGAGCGTTCCGAGGAGCTGCAGTCGCAGCAGGAGGAGCTGAAGCGCGCGAACGTCGAGCTCGAGCAACAGGCGCAGACGCTGAAGGCCTCCGAGGAGCTGCTGCAGTCGCAGCAGGAGGAGCTGCAGCAGACGAACGAGGAGCTCGAGGAGAAGGCGCAGCTCCTCTCCGAGCAGAACCGCCGCATCGAGATCAAGAACCGCGAGATCGAGCTCGCGCGCATGGCGCTCCAGGAGCGCGCGGAGCAGCTGGCGCTCTCGTCCCGCTACAAGAGCGAGTTCCTCGCGAACATGAGCCACGAGCTGCGGACGCCGCTCAACTCGCTGCTCATCCTCGCGCGGCTCCTCGCCGAGAACGCCGAAAGCAACCTGACGCCGAAGCAGATCGAGTTCGCGCAGACGATCCACCACGCCGGCTCGGACCTGCTCCAGCTCATCAACGACATCCTCGACCTGTCGAAGGTCGAGGCCGGGAAGATGGAGGTGCATGTCACCGACGTCTCCCTCGGCAGCGTCCGCGACTACGCGGAACGGACGTTCGGCCCGCTGGCCGAGGAGAAGGGCCTCGGCCTCGACGTCGAGATCGGCGCCGCGGTGCCGGAGACGATCTTCACCGACGAGGTGCGCCTCCAGCAGGTGCTGAAGAACCTCCTCTCGAACGCGGTCAAGTTCACCGAGACCGGCGGTGTCGTCATGCGAATCGACGGCGCGCCGGACGAGGTGCAGTTCGCATTGCCGGAGCTGGCGGCGGCGGAGTCGGTGGTGGCCTTCTCGGTGACGGACACCGGCATCGGCATCCCCGACGAGAAGCTCAACGTCATCTTCGAGGCGTTCCAGCAGGCCGACGGCACGACCTCACGCCGCTACGGCGGCACGGGGCTCGGCCTGAACATCAGCCGCGAGATCGCGAACCTCCTCGGCGGCGAGATCCGCGTCCGCTCGGAGCTCGGCCGCGGCAGCACCTTCACCCTCTACCTGCCGGCGGTCTTCACCGAACCGTCGCACCTGTCTGCGCTCGAGGACAATCTCGCGCGGCTCGTCGGCGAGGGCCGCGACCTCCTGCGGACGACCACGCCGGCGCCCGCGCTCGATCCCGCGCTCCTCCTCCCCGGCGACATCGACGACGACCGCGACGGCATCGCCGATGGCGACCGCGTCGTCCTCGTCGTCGAAGAGGACGCCGACGTCGCCCGTACGATGCTCGACGCCGCGCACGAGCGCGGATTCAAGGCGGTCGTCGCCCGGCGTGGCGACGCGGGGCTCGCCCTCGCACACGCGCTGCGACCGTCCGCGATCCTGCTCGACACGAGCCTCCCTGCGATGGACGGCTGGGCCGTGCTCGACGAGCTGAAGCACAGCCCGGCGACCCGCCACATCCCCGTGCACATCGTGTCGGCGAACGACGGCAAGACGCATGCGCTACGCGCCGGCGCGCTCGCCGTGCTCGAGAAGCCGCTCGTGGAGGAGCGGGTTGCAGAGACGTTCGAGCGCATGGCGCGCTTCATCGACCGCCAGGTCAAGAGCCTGCTCGTCGTCGAGGACGACGTCACGCAGCGGGAGTCGATCGTCGACCTGGTCGCGGCCGACGACGTCGTCATCACGACGGCAGCCTCGTGCGCGGAGGCGCGCGACATCCTCGCAGATCGGGACTTCGACTGCATGGTGCTCGATCTCCGGCTCCCGGACGGCAGCGGCTTCGAGCTGCTCGAGCAGATCGACGGCGACGACCGCCTGGCCACGCTGCCCGTCATCGTCTACACCGGCGCCGACCTCACCGAGGCCGAGGACACCCAGCTCCGCCGGTACGCCGAGGCGATCGTCGTCAAGGACGCGCGCTCGCCGGAGCGTCTGCTCGACGAGACGTCGCTCTTCCTCCACCGCGTCGAGGCGAAGCTGCCCCGGCAGAAGCGGCGGCTGCTCGAGCAGGCCCACACGGCCGAGAGCGTCTTCCGCGGGAAGAAGGTGCTGATCGTCGACGACGACGTCCGCAACGTCTTCGCGCTCACCTCGGCGCTCGAGGCGAACGGCATGGACGTCAGCTTCGCCGAGAACGGCCGGGCGGGGATCGAGGCGCTGCGCGAGAACCCGGACGTCGATCTCGTCCTGATGGACATCATGATGCCGGAGCTCGACGGCTACGAGGCGATGCGCGCAATTCGCGAAATGCCGGAGTTCACCGATTTGCCGATCATCTCCCTCACCGCGAAGGCAATGAAGGGCGACCGCGACCGGTCGATCGAGTCTGGTGCGTCGGACTACATCACGAAGCCCGTCGACACCGACCAGCTTCTATCGCTCATGCGCGTGTGGCTGTATCGCTAGAGCTCGAGCAGTCCGAAGAGATCGAGCTCGAGCTCCTGCTCGAGGCGATTCATCGCAGGTACGGATTCGACTTCCGCGACTATGCCGCCGAGCCGCTCCGGAGGCGGCTCCACCGCCGCGCGCGCTCCGAACAGCTAGAGTCGCTGTCCGAGCTGCAGGGCGTCCTGCTTCGCGACCCCACGTGTATGGAGCGGCTGCTCGCCGACCTGTCGGTGAACGTCACCGCGATGTTCCGCGACCCGCCGTTCTTCGCCGCCTTCCGGAGCAAGGTCGTGCCGCTGCTGCGCACGTACCCGTTCACCCGCATCTGGTGCGCCGGCTGCTCGACGGGCGAGGAGGTCTACTCGCTCGCGATCCTTCTCCAGGAGGAGGGCCTCTACGACCGGACGCGGATCTACGCCACCGACCTGAACGAGTACGCCCTCGAGGCGGCCGCGGCCGGGGTCGTCCCACTCAATCGGATGCGGGAGTACACGGACAACTACATCCGGAGCGGCGGCACGCATGACTTCTCCGAGTACTACATGGCCGCCTACGACGCGGCGAGATTCAACCCGGACCTCATCGGGAACGTTGTTTTTGCGCAGCACAACCTCGTCACCGATCGGGCCTTCGCCGAATTCCAGGTCATCCTCTGCCGCAACGTCCTCATCTACTTCGACACGCCGCTGCAGAACAGGGTGACGGAGCTCTTCTCCGACAGCCTCTGTACGTTCGGGGTGCTCGGCCTCGGCTCGGGGGAGACGATCGCGCTGTCGCCGGTCGCCGACCGCTTCACGCCGCTCTCGCCGGAAGAGCGAATCTTCCGCAAGGCCGCATGATCGAGCGTGCCGCGATCCTGCTGGTCGACGACCGTGAGGAGAACCTCCTCGCGCTCGAGGCGATCCTCGAGCCGCTCGGCCACCTTCTCGTCCGCGCCGACTCAGGCGTCGCGGCGCTCCGCGAGTTGCTCCTGCACGACTTCGCGTGCATCCTCCTCGACGTCGACATGCCGGAGATCGACGGCTTCGAGACGGCGCAGCTGATCAAGCAGCGCGGCCGCTCGCAGAACGTCCCGATCGTGTTCGTCACCGCGCTTCCGCAGGACGACCGCCAGGTCTTCCACGGGTACTCGGTCGGCGCGGTCGACTACATCTTCAAGCCGATCGACCCCGACATCCTCCGCTCGAAGGTCGGCGTCTTCGTCGACCTGTGGGACAAGAACCGGCGGCTGCACGAGCAGGAGCTGCTCGCGCTCGAGCGCGCGAGCGAGACCCGCTACGGCCAGCTCGCCGACGCGATGCCGCAGATCGTGTGGCGCGCGGACGTCGACGGAAACGCGACGTACTTCAACGAGCGCTGGTTCGAGTACACGGGCATGTCGCCGGCCGAGGCGACCTCGACGCCGTGGAGCTCGGTCGTGCACGTCGACGACCGGGAGGAGCTGCTCGCGTGGGTCGCCTCGGACGAGCCGTTCGAGCAGGAGCTCCGCGTCCGCGCCGGCGACGGCAGCTACCGCTGGCATCTGGTGCGCACGGCCGCGATTCGCGACGAGGCCGGCCGCGTCGAGTCGTGGGTCGGGACGGCGACCGACATCGACGACCGCAAGCGCGCTGAGGAGCAGTGGACGTTCCTCCTCGACGCGAGCGATGCGCTCACCGCGTCGCTCAACTATCGCGAGACCCTCGCGAAGGTGGCGCGGCTCGCCGTCGACCGTGTCAGCGACTGGTGCACCGTGCACGTCGTCGAGCCCGACGGCTCGATCGCCGAGGTGACGGTCGAGCACCGCGACCCGGCGCAGGTCGCGTTCGCCCGCGAGCTGCAGGAGCGCTATCCGCCCGACCCGAGCTCGCCGACCGGTGCTGCCGCGGTGATTCGCACCGGCGAGGCGGAGCTCGTCCCCGAGATCACGGAAGCGATGATCGACGCCGCCGTCCGCGACGAGCTCCAGCGCGACCTCCTGCGCCAGCTCGAGCTGCGCTCGTTCATGTGCGTGCCACTCGTCGGACGCGACCACACGCTCGGAGCGATCACGTTCGTCTCGAGCGAGCCGGGCCGAGCGTACGGCGTCGCCGACCTGCGGCTTGCGGAGGAGCTCGCCCGCCGCGCGGCTGCCGCGATCGACAACGCCCGTCTCTATCGCGAAGCGGAGCAGCGCGCCGAGGCGGCACGGGCGCTCGCGACGATCGGCGACGGCGTGCTCCTCGTCGACCGGAGCGGCCGCGTCCGCCTCTGGAACGCCGCCGCCACCCGCATCACCGGCTTGCGCGAGGAGGACATGCTCGGGAGGGGGATCGCGGCCGCCCTCCCCGGCTGGGGCGATGTGGAGAAGCGGGTGCCGGTCGCGGGCACGGGCGAGGCGCCGGTGGTCGAGAGCGTCCCGATCGAGGTCGGGGGCCGTGAGGTCTGGCTGTCACTCTCCGCTGTGGGGTTCGAGGACGGGATCGTCTACGCGTTCCGCGACCTCACCGAGGAGCGCCGGCTCGAGACCATGCGCCAGGATCTCGTCGCCACGGTTTCGCACGAGTTGCGCACGCCGCTCGCAGCGATCTACGGGTCGGCGCTGACGCTGCGCCGTGAGGACGTCCAGCTCGAGGAGGAGATGCGCGGCACGCTTCTGCGCGTCATCGCGGAGGAAGCCGCGCGGCTCGGCGAGATCGTCAACGACCTGCTCCTCGCGGGACAGCTCGACGCCGGCAGCCTGCAGGTGCAGATCGAGCCGTGCGACCCGCTCGCGATCGTCCGCGCCGAGCTCGAGTCCGCGCAGGCGCACGCTCCGGAGAGCGTCGAGCTCGCGCTCGACGCACCCGCAAACCTGCCGGCGGTGTCCGCCGACCCGAGCCAGCTGCGGCAGGTGATCGCGAACCTCATCGACAACGCGATCAAGTACTCCCCCGGCGGCGGCCACGTGACCGTGTCGCTGAAGTCGGACAACGGCAGCGTTCGCCTCGCCGTCTCCGACGACGGCATCGGCATCCCGCCGGACGAGCGGCGGCGCATCTTCGAGAAGTTCTACCGCCTCGATCCTGAGATGACCGGCGGCATCGGCGGCACCGGCCTCGGGCTGTACATCTGCCGTGAGCTCGTCCGGCGGATCGACGGGCGCATCTGGGTGGAGGGGAACGGCGGCCACGGCTCGACGTTCGTGGTCGAGATCCCCAGGGTGGCGGCGCCCGTGCTGGCGGAGAGCCTCGGCTAGGAAGCGCTACCGCATCCTCGTCGCGGAAGACGACGAGGTGTTCCTCGACACGCTGCAGGAGGTGCTCGAGGCGGATGACGCCTTCGAGCTCGTCGGGCGCGCGCGCAACGGCCGCGAGGCCGTCGAGCTCGCGGAGGAGCTGCGGCCCGATCTCGTCGTCATGGACGTCGAGATGCCGGTGATGGACGGCATCGAGGCGACGCGCCTGCTCCGGGAGAGCCTGCCGGAGACGCCGGTCCTCGCGATCAGCGGCCACGACTACGAGGAGCGCGTGCTCGAGATCCGGAAGGCGGGCGCCGCCGACTACGTGCGCAAGGCGCGACTGGAGGACGAGCTGCGGGCGGTCGCCTTCGAGCTCGTCGCAGGTCAGCGCTCGAGGCGGTAGCGCAGGAAGAGGTGCGACTCGTCGCGGCGGACGCCTGCGAGCGAGCCGGCGATCCGCCGCTCCGGGAGCAGCTCGACGCCTTCGACGAGCGAGAGCCCGCTTCCGGCGAGGAGCGGCGAGACGGTGAGGAAGAGCTCGTCGACGAGGCCCTCGGCGAGGAGCGATCCGAACACCGTCGGGCCTCCCTCGCAGAGGATGCGCCGGCAGCCGCGCTCGCGAAGCTCGGCGATCGCGGCGACCGCGTCGTGGCGGACGAGCAGGCGGTCGCCGAGCGCTTCCGACTCGATCTCGCGGAACCGCGAGAGGACGACGACGTCGGGATTCTCCCGATGGCCGAGCGCGCGGCGCAAAGCAGAGAGCTCGTCGCCGAGATCGGGATATGCCGCGTCGGCCGTCCAGCGGTTCTTCGGCGAGGCGAGCAGCGTGTGCGAGCCGACGACGACGGCGTCAGCGCAGGTGCGCAGAAGCGCCATCACGAAGAGGTCGGCGTCGCTCTCGTCGGAGACGATGCGGTTCGAACGTGGGACGTCCGGCAGCGCGACGACGCCGTCGAGCGTCTCGACGAAGTTCACGTACAGGCAGTCGTCGGCGAGCCCGAGCGTTCCCGGATACCTTCGGGCGAGGGCGTCCGGAAGCTCGAACGACGGCAGCCCCGCGGGCTCGTACAGGAGCTCGAGCACTACGTCACGTGGAGGAGGAACTCGCGGCGCAGGTCGGCGTCGTCATCGAAGAGGCCGCGCCAGAAGGTCGTCACCGTGCGCGAGCCATCCTCCTCCACCCCGCGCATCTGCGTGCAGAGATGCGCCGCCTCGAGATGCACGGCGACGCCGCGCGGCTCGATCAGCTCGACGAGCGTGTCGGCGATCTGCTCTCCCATCCGCTCCTGCACGGTGAACCGTCGCGCGTACAGCCGCACGAGGCGGGTGAGCTTGGAGATGCCGATGATCTCGCTTCCGGCGATGTACGCGACGTGCGCCGAGCCGTGGAACGGCAGCGCGTGGTGCTCGCACAGGGCGTGGAACCCGATCGGCCCTTCGACGATGAGGCCGCCGTTGCCGCCGCGATGCTCGGCGGGGAACGACGTCTTGAGCTTCGGGTCGCCGTCGTAGCCGGCGGTCGCGTCGTAGAGCGCGCGCAGGAAACGCGCAGGAGTGTCGCGCGTGCCGGGCGTGTCGAGATCCATGCCGAAGGCCGCGAGAATCTCGGCCGCGTGGCGCTCGAGGCGCACCCAGTCGGCGTCGCCGAGATGTCGCGGCGACGGCTCGTGGGCAGGCCAGGGCAGGACGGTCAAGGCTTCCTCCTATCGACGGCGATCAGGACGACGAGCGCAGCGAGGCAGATCGCGACCGCGCCGACGTATGCGCGCGGGTGGCCGAGCGCGAGACAGATACCGAGCAGAAGAAGTTGCGGCGAGAGGCCGAAGTTCGACGCGACGAGAACGGTGGCGCGGCTCGGCCGGCGGATGAGCCTCTCGGCGAGCCGGTCCTGCCAGCCGTAGAGCACTGCGTAGGCACGGCCGAGTGCCGAGTCGTCCCACCCTGCAGCCGCACCACGGTGGATGCGCTCGAGGTTGAAGTTCAGCGAGAGCACGGCCGTCAGCAGAACGAAGCCGGCGAGCGCGGGCCACGGCCCAACCCACACGCCGAGCCCGGCGAACACGGCGGCGTCGACGAGGAGATCCGACTCCGAGTCGAGATAGCGGCCGAAGTCGGTGACGCGGCCGGTCGCGCGCGCGAGCTGTCCGTCGGCGTTGTCGAGCAACGTCTTCAGCTGCAGGAGCAGCGCGGCGGCGAGGAATGCGTGCTCGCCGATCTCGACGGCGGCGGCGAAGCCCGCAGCTGCGCCCGCGACCACCACCGCGGGCGGCGGGACGCGCAGCGGGGCGAGCGCTCTCGCGATGAGATGGGCCGGCGGTCGGAACGCGAGCTCGCAGACGAGGTCGAACCCCCCGCGCTGCTTGCGGTCCGGCATAGTCAGGCGCATGAGCACGCTCGAGGGGTGGCGCGAAGAGGATGCCGCGCTCGTCCGCGAGTTCGAGCTGGAGAGCTTCGCCGCAGCGATCGCGTTCGTCTCCTGCATCGCAGAGCTCGCGGAGCGCGAGAACCACCATCCCGACATCGACATCCGGTACCGGCGCGTGCTCGTCCGCTGGACGACGCATTCCGCCGGCGGCATCACCGAGCGCGACCGGGAGATGGCGGCGGGCACCTCAGCCTGCAAGCCCACGTAGCACCTCCTCGTCGACGGGCTCGGCCGCGCGGATGAGCTCGCGGGCCGGCTCGACCTTGTCCCACACGTTCCACAGGAGGAAGCCGCGCGGTCGGCGCCCGGCGTCGACGTACGCGACGATGCCCTTGCGATTCGGCTCGAGCCACAGCTGGACCGTGTCCTGGCGCGAGTCGAGGTCGCCGACGGCCTCGTAGCCGAGGTCGAACAGGTCGGAGTAGAAGAACGGCAGGTGCTCGTAGGGCTCGTTCGCGCCGGCGGCGTTCGCGCCGACTGCGCGGCCGTGCGTGTTCGCGTGGTCCTCGTGCTCGACGCGTGCGGTCTGGCCGAGCGCAACGAGCGGGAAGCGGGCGACGTCGCCGGCGGCAAAGACGTCGTCGCGCCCGCCGACTCGGCCGTACTCGTCGACGACGATGCCGTCCTCGACGCGCAGGCCCACGGACTCCGCGAGCTCGGTTCGCGGGATGATGCCGAGCCCGGCGACGACGGCGTCGAATCCCTCCGCCGACTCGAACAGCGTCTCGGCGCGCACGTCGACGCCCTGCTCGCGATAATAGTCCGCGACGAAGCGCGCGAGCTCGGGCGGGAACGTGCGCCAGCCGATGCCGGCCTCCGGGAAGACCATCGTCACGTCGCGGCCCTGCGAGCGAAGCGCGGCGGCGATCTCCGAGCCGATGAAGCCGCCGCCGACGACGAGGAAGCGCGCACCCGCGTCGCTCTGCTCGCGCACGCGCCGGTAGTCCTCGAGCGTCCGGTAATAGGTGAACGTCTCGTCGTCGCCGCCGAGGCGGCGCGGCGTGCCCCCGGTCGCGAGCACGAGGCGCTCGTACTGGTACTCGTCGCCGGAGTCGTCGAGCGCGGTGTGCGCCGAGAGGTCGAGCGACACGATGCGGCGGCCGAGGACGAGTTCGGCGCCGTGCTGCTCGACGTTCCGCCAGAGCTTCGACTCGTCGGCGCCCTTCCACAGCCCCTTCGTCAGCGGCAGGCGCTTGTACGGCGGTACCGGCTCCTCGCCGACGAGGCCGATCGACCCCTCGGGGTCGATGTCGTGGATGCCGTTGCAGACGGCGTCGCCGGTCATGCCGGCGCCCACGACGAGATAGCGGAACGAGCGCATCGTCACCTCCGGGATTGGATCAGGACCG
>DASXLN010000099.1:0-3562 GCA_036496165.1 Gaiellaceae bacterium
CGGCGAACGACTGCAGCGCACGGCCGCCGAGGCGCCGCTCCTTCGGCGCGCGGCGGCGGAAGACCTGATGGTCGGGCAGGAGGACGAGGCCGAGGTCGCGCCACACGAAGCCGCGGCGGGCCGGCGCGATGACGAACAGCACCTCCGCTTCCGTCGGCAGCGGCTCCCCCGGCTCGAGCATGCGCGCCGACACGCGGCGGAGCAGGTTCTGCGTGCGCAGCGCCTCGCCGCGATGCGGGAATGCGACGACGACGCGCTGGCCGGCGCGAACAAAGGCGCTCAGCTCGGTCTCGGCCTCGGCGATCCCGCGCGCGGCGATCGCCGGCCGCTGCGCCTCGAACGCGAACGGCTGCGACTGCGGGAAGGGATCGAGCTCGGTCGCGCCCTCGAGCGACGGCTGCGTGAAGACGCCGTCCTCGGCCCAGACTCGGCGCACGCCGTCCGGCTGGAACACGAAGTCGGGGACGCGGTCGAGCGCCGGGACGAGGTCGTCGGGGACGCCCTCCAGCTCGGGATCGACGAGATCGATGCGGCGCTCCGCAGCCGGATAGACGACCGCCTCCGCGAGCGGGTGCAATGCGCGCTGCGTGAACGCCGAGAAGGCGCGGATCGACTCGATCTCGTCGCCGAAGAACTCCACGCGCAGCGGCTCGGTTCCGGTCGCGGGGAAGATGTCGACGATGCCGCCGCGAACGGCGAACTGGCCGCGGTCGTCGACGCGGTCGACGCGCGCGTAGCCCGCGAGCGCGAGCGACTCGGCGAGCGGCTCGACCCCGAGGTCTGCGCCCGCGCGCAGCACGATCGGCTCCGGCCGTGCGTCAGGCGGCGGCATCGGCTCCGCGAGCGCCCGCGCCGACACGCACACGAGCCCGCCGCGGGCGAGCACGTCGAGCGCGCGGGTGCGCTCGCCGATGAGGTGCGGCGGCGGCTCGAGGCCGGAGTCCCACCCGACGCCGCGGCTCGGCAGGTACCCGACAGTTTCTTCGCCGAGGAACCAGGCGGCGGCCTCGGCGGCGTCGCGCGCATCCGCATCGTCGGGGAGGAGGCAGATCAGGCCCTTCCCGAGCCGCTCGTGCAGGGTCGCGAGCAGGAGCGGGAGCGCGGCCTCGGAGACGCGGGCGCGGGCCGGAAGCGCGTCGGCGAGCGCGCCGAGGCGCTCGTTCTCGACGAGCTCGCGGACGAAGGCGTGGAGGGTCGGGCGGTCCATGACGATCGGCGGAACTCGCGTTCCGCCGGGGTCATGGTATTGATGGAGGCATGTGCCGGAACATCCACACGCTGTACAACTTCGAGCCTGCCGCGACCGAGCACGAGGTGCGCGCCGCGGCCGAGCAGTACGTGCGCAAGGTCAGCGGCTTCACAAAGCCCTCGAAGGCGAACGAAGAGGCCTTCGCGCGGGCGATCGACGAGGTCGCGCACGTCACGCACCACCTGCTCGAAGCGCTCGTGACGAACGCCGCTCCGCGCGACCGCGAGGTCGAGGCCGAGCGCGCCCGCGAGCGGGCGAAGAAGCGGTTCGCTACCGCGTAGAGACGAAGGTCTCGACCGCGTCCGCGGCGCGCTCGACGAGCGCGTCTGCGTCGTCGTGCGCGTCGAAGTCGGCGAGGACGTAGTCGGCGAGACTGCGCGGGTCGCCGCGCTCGGGGCGGCCGACGCCGATGCGGAGTCGCGTGAAGTCCTGCGTGCCGAGCTCCTGCGCGATCGAGCGCAGCCCGTTGTGGCCTGCGAGCCCGCCGCCGTGCTTGATCTCGAGGCGGCCGAGGTCGAAGTCGCCCTCGTCGTGTACGACGAGCACGTCCTGCGGCTCGACCTTGAAGAAGCGCGCGGCCGCGCCAACCGAGCGCCCGGACTCGTTCATGTACGTCCCCGGCTTCAGCAGCAGGATCTTCTCGCCGTCGACCGTGATCTCGGAGAGCTGCCCCGAGTACTTCGACTTCCACGAGCCGCCGTGGCGCCGCGCCAGCTCGTCGACGACGAGATAGCCGGCGTTGTGCCGGTTCCGCGCGTACTCGCGGCCCGGGTTGCCCAAGCCCGCGACGAGAAGCAAGGGCTACTCCTCGGCGGGAGCTTCGGCGGGCTCGTCGCCCTCGGCCGCGGGCTCTTCGCCCTCGGCAGCAGCCTCTTCGCCCTCGGCCGCCTCGCCCTCTTCGCCCTCGACAGGCTCGGGCTCGACCTCGCGCATCGGCGCGGTGATGGTCGCGACGACGGTCTCGGGATCGTCGAGCAGCGTCACGTTCCCGGCCGACACGACGTCTGCGATGCGGAGCGTGTCGCCGAGGTTCATGTGCGAGACGTCGAGATCGAGATGCTCGGGAACCTCGAGCGGCAGCGCCTCGACGTTCACCTCGCGCAGCGGCTGCGAGAGCACGCCGCCTTCGCGCACGCCCGGCGCGTCTTCCGCGCCGGTGAGGTGCACCGTCACCGACGCATGGATCGGCTTGTCGAGCGGGACCTCCTGCAGGTCGACGTGCGTGATGTGGCCGCGCACCTTGTCCACCTGGTACTCCTTGAGAATCGATGCATGCGTCGTGCCGCGCCCGTCGATCTCGACGTCGAGGATCGAGTGCAGGCCGGCCTTCCCGGTCAGCGCACGCCGAAGCTCGCGCTCTGCGATCGAGATCGCGACGGGCTGGCCGCTCCCGTAGAGAACGCCCGGGATGTGCCCCTGGCGGCGCAACCTGCGGGACTCGCGCGTACCGAGACTGTCCCCGTCCCGCGCGACGACGACCAGCTTTGTCCGTTCTCCGGCCATTTCGGCGGCGGAGTGTAGCCGAACGGCAAGATTCACCTCATGTTCGAGGATCTGCTTCGGGACTGGGACGGCGAGGAGGCGGTCATCCGCTACGACGCCGAGAGCGGCGCTTGGATGTTCGTCTGCATCCACTCCACCGCGCTCGGCCCGGGCGGCGGCGGGACGCGCCTTCGTGTCTACCCGACGCCCGCCGACGGCCTCGCGGACGGGATGCGCCTCTCGGGCGCGATGACGCGGAAGTTCGCAGCGGCAGACATTCCACGCGGCGGCGCGAAGGCCGTGCTCGCGGTGCCGGAGCTGCCGCAGAGCGACGCACGACGGAAGCTCCTGCTGCGGTACGGCGAGCTCGTCGCGTCGCTCGGCGGCACCTACCGCACCGCCGGCGACATGAACATCTCCCCCGCCGACCTCGACGTCGTCGCCGAGCGCTGCCCGTGGGTGTACGGGACGACCGGTCGCGGCGGCAACAGCGCACGCGGCACGGCGATCGGGACGCTGCACGCGATTCGCGCGACGGTCGAGAACCTCGCCGGCTCGCCCGACCTCACCGGCCTGCGCGTCCTCGTGCAGGGCGCCGGCTCGGTCGGCGCCGACCTCGTGCGCCTGCTCCAGGCGGACGGCGCCGATGTCCTCGTCTCCGACGTCGACGAGGCGCGCGCCGTGCAGACGGGCGCTGCCGTCGTCGCCGCCGCGGACGTCATCGGCACCGACTGCGACGTCTACTCGCCGTGCGCGGTCGGTGGGACGCTGAACGCGGAGACGATCCCGCTGCTGCGTTGCCGTGCGATCGCCGGATGTGCGAACAATCAG
>DASXLN010000100.1:0-4672 GCA_036496165.1 Gaiellaceae bacterium
CGTCAAGGTCGTTCGTCGGCTCGTCGAGGAGCAGGACGTTGCCGCCCGAGCGCAGGAGCTTCGCGAGGTGGACGCGGTTCCGCTCGCCGCCCGAGAGGTCGCTGACGCGCTTCTGCTGGTCGCCGCCCCTGAAGTTGAACCACGACACGTACTGGCGCGAGTTCACCTCGCGCTTGCCGAGCTCGATCGTGTCGAGGCCGCCGCTGATCTCCTTCCAGACCGTGGTGGCGGGATCGAGGGCGCCGCGAGACTGGTCGACGTATGCGAGCTGCACGGTGTCGCCGACGCGCAGCGTCCCCGCGTCCGGGGACTCCTGCCCGTCGATCATGCGGAAGAGCGTCGTCTTGCCCGCGCCGTTCGGCCCGATGACGCCGACGATGCCGGCGGGCGGGAGCGAAAACGTCAGATCCTCGACGAGCAGCCGGTCGCCGTAGCCCTTCTGCACGCCCTGCGCATCGATGACGACGTCCCCGAGACGCGGACCGGGCGGGATGTGGATCTCGACCTTTTCGAGCTTGACGTTCTGCTCCTCCGCGTACAGCTTCTCGTACGCGGCGAGGCGCGCCTTCGACTTGTCGTGCCGCGCGCGCGGGCTCATGCGCACCCACTCGAGCTCGCGCGCCAGCGTGCGCCTGCGCGCCGACTCGGTCTTCTCCTCGACGCCGAGCCGCTCCTGTTTCTGTTCGAGCCACGACGAGTAGCTGCCCTGGAACGGGATGCCGCGGCCGCGGTCGAGCTCGAGGATCCACCCGGCGACGTTGTCGAGGAAGTAGCGATCGTGCGTGACCGCGACGACGGTGCCCTTGTAGTTGGCGAGGAAGCGCTCGAGCCACGCGACGGACTCAGCGTCGAGGTGGTTCGTCGGCTCGTCGAGCAGCAGCAGATCGGGCGACGAGAGCAGCAGGCGGCAGAGGGCGACGCGCCGCCGCTCGCCGCCCGACAGCGTCGTCACGTTGCGGTCGCCGTCGGGGACGCGGAGAGCGTCCATCGCGTGGTCGAGATGCTGGTCGAGCTGCCAGGCGTCGGCGCGGTCGATCGCATCCTGGACGGTCGCCTGCTCGGCGAGCAGCGCGTCGTAGTCCGCGTCCGGCTCGGCGAACTTCGCGGAGACGGCGTTGAACCGGTCGAGGAGGTCGCGCAACGCACGGACGCCGTCCTCGACGTTGCCGCGGACGTCCTTCTCCGGGTCGAGCCACGGCTCCTGCTCGAGCAGGCCGACGGTCGCGTTCGGGGCGAGCTCGGCGACACCGGAGGATGGCTCCTCCTTCAGCGCCATGATCCGGAGCAGCGTCGACTTGCCGGCGCCGTTCGGGCCGAGCACGCCGATCTTCGCTCCCGGCAGGAAGGACAGCGAGATGTTCGCCAGCACCTGCCGGTCGGGGCCGTAGAACTTGTCGGCCCGGTACATCGTGAAGACGTATTCGCTACTCACTGCGCCGAACGGTAACAGTGCGCTGACGAACTGCTAACCGACTGCTGCAACGCTGGCGGCGTGAAAGCCCTGGCGACGCTCGCGGTTGCAGCTGCGGCGCACCTGCCGATCCTGGCCCCGCAGAACTGGTGGCCGGTCTTCTCGCCGGACGGCGGCAAGGTGGCGTTCACCCAGGTGAGCGGCAGGACGATGACGCTCGAGGTCGTCGACCGCGCGACGAAGCGAACGGTACGGATCGCCGCGAACCAGTCTCAGCTGTCGCCGAGCTGGTCGTCCGACGGACGGCTCGCATTCTCGCTCGGCGGCCGCATCTACACCTCGGACGCGAACGGTGCGAACCGGGCGGCCGTCACGTCGGCCGGCCACTCGTATGCGCCGGCGTGGCGGCCGCACTCGACGGACGTCGCCTACCTGACGACGGTCGGCGCCACGAACACCGACCTCTGGGTGAGCGGGACGCTCTGGGCGCGCGACGCGATCGGCAATCCGGCCTGGTCGCCGGACGGCACGCAGCTCGCCTTCGAGCGCGACGACGGGATCTACGTCACGACCGGCCCGGGAGCCGAGCGCCGCGTCGCGTCGATTGCGAACCCGCGCCGCCCGGCGTGGTCTCCGGACGGGCGCACCATCGCGTATTTCGCCGCGAAGCGGATCTGGCTCGTCGCCGCGGAGGGCTCTTCGGCGCCGCACGCGGTCGTCTCCGCGGGCACGTACGTGACGAGCGATCCGATCTGGACGCCTGACGGGACCGCGATCGTGTACGAAACGGGGGCCGGAGTGTGGCTGAGGACGCTGGACGGCCACACGTCGCGACTCCACTCGGCAATCGTCGCCGGCGCGTCGGTCTCCTCGCTCGACGGCGCCATCGCGTTCACCGCCCCCCATCCGGGCTGCGGCCACACGGCGATTCTGCTCGACCGGGGCGGCCACGTCTCCACGCTCGCGGGGACGTGCGAGATCGACGGCACACCCGGAAACGACGTCATCGAGGGGACGGGCCTCATCGTCGCCGGCGCCGGGAACGACACCATCCGTGCCCACAATGGTCATCGCGACACGATCCTCTGCGGCGCAGGCCGCGACACCGTGTACGCGGATCGGAGCGACGTGCTGCGCGGGTGTGAGATCGTTCACCGTCCGTGACGGGCTGCTGCACGCGCGACTACGAGAAGGTCTTCGGCCGCAAGACCGCAGACCGCGATGCACGCCGTTACCGCCGCCGCGGGCTGCGCGGCTCGGCGAAGGCCCTGACGGAGCTCGCAGGCGACGTCCACGGCGCGACCGTCCTCGAGGTCGGGGGCGGCGTCGGCGCGATCGAGATCGAGCTTCTCTCCAACGGCGCCGAGAGCGCGACGAACGTCGAGCTGGCAGCGACCTACGAAGATGAAGCCCGCGACCTCCTCGAGGAGCGAGGCCTCTCCGGCCGCGTCGAGCGCCGCATCGGCGATTTCGTCGAGGAGGCCGACGCGATTCCGCAGCACGACGTCGTCGTCATGCACCGCGTCGTGTGCTGCTATCCGGACGTCGAGGCACTCGTCAGCGCCGGCGCCGCGCACGCCCGAAGCCGGATGGTCCTGACGTATCCGCAGGAGCGCCGGCTGATCCGCGCAGCGTTCGCCGTCCTCGACGCGTTCATGCGGCTCACCGGCTCGAGCTTCCAGGTGTACGTGCACCCGTTCGACCGCATCGTCGCCGCCGCGCAGGGCATGCAGCTCGCCGAGCGCCGGCGCAGCGGCTTCGTCTGGGAGACGGCGGCGTTTACTTCAGCGCGCTGAGCGCTTGCTCGAGCTTCGCCTTCGTCGCGCCGGTGAAGCCCGACGCGACGACGACGACGTTGCCGAGCTGCTCGCGGACGATGTGCTGCGGGCCCTGGCCCCACTTCGCGAGCGGGACCTGCTTCAGGGCGTCCTGCGCGTGGGCGTCGGTGTCGAACACCCACACGACCTCGCCGGTGTGGGCGTTGAGATCGGACCCGCTGAGCTGCGCCTCCACCTCGAAACGGACGTCGCTCTTGTTCAGGGAGAGCGGCAGGAACGGAACCTGGCCGGTCACGTACCGATTGCCCGTGATGATGCTCGTGAACGGGAGGCCGGCATCCGAGAACGCCTTCGAGACCTCGAGGACGGAGTGCGACTGGCCTTTCGCTCCGCCGCCGCCACTACTGCCGCAGCCGGCGGCGACGAGACCGAGTGCCGCGAGGAGGACGACGAGCCTGCGCATGCGGCCAGGTTAGCGGGGCGTGTACGCATAGACGGCGGAGGTGCCGCCGCCGACGATGACGATCCTGTCGCCCGAAGCGACCACCGCCGGATCGGTGAGGGAGACGGGCAGCCGCGCAGCGACGGTCACCGAGCGGCCGGCGATGCGCAGGACGTCACGGCCGCCGACGAGATAGAGCGCGCCGCCGAGCGATGCCATGCCGGCGTGCGCCTCCGGCGCCGGGAGCGTCGCGATGCGGCCGACGCGGCCCGACCGCGGGTCGACCGAGTACACGGCGGACGACGTGCCGGCGGGCGTGATGCCGCCGGCGACGACGATGCGGCCGCCGAGCGCGGCGACGCCGGCATAGCGCGTCCCCGCCGGCAGGCGCGCGACCGTGGCGGTGCGGCCTCCACTCTCGTACCGGAGGACCGCGGACGCGAACTTCGAGCCCGTGTAGCCGCCGACGAGGTACGCCTTGCCGTCGACGACGGCTGCGCCGAGGTCGGAGAGCGGCTCGTCGAGGTGGCCTGCAGTCCGGGCCGCGCCGGCGGCGTCGACGCGGAAGACGGTGTTCACCGACGCCGCCTGCCCGCCGCCGAAGAGATAGACGGTCCCGCCGAGAACGGCGGCCGCCGCGTCGTGCGTCGGCACCGGAAGACGGCCGGCCGTGCGCAGCCGCGCCGGCGTCCCCGACAGGATCGCGTCCGTCGACACGCCTCCGGTCTCGCCGCCGAGCACCATGATCCGCCCGCCCGGCAAGGCGACCGCGGACGCCTTCGACAGCGGCTGCGGCAGCGAGCCGATCCGCTGCACAGAGGCGATGGTCTTGCGCGCCGCTTTGACCGCGCCCGGCACGCCGGGAAGGAGATCGAGCCCGTCCGGCTTGTTCAGATAACCCGCCGCGATGCCGGGACTGTTGAGGTGACCGTACGACCAGACGACCTTCTTCGTGCGCGGGTTCACGACGACGACACGGTGGTGCCAGTCGTCGGTGATCGCGATCATCCCGTTCGGCCAGCGAACCGCGAGCGAGGGACG
>DASXLN010000101.1:0-5024 GCA_036496165.1 Gaiellaceae bacterium
TCACGCATGCTGGCGCGCCGACGCGCCATCGAGCACCTCCTTCGCGAGGTCGCGATACATGCTCGCGGCCTCCCCGCTCGGGTCGTACTTCAAGACCGACATTCCCTTCACCGGCGCCTCCGCATACCGCACAGTCTTGCGGATCTTCGTGTTCAGGACGAGATCCCCGAAATTCTCGGTCAGGATCTCGACCGCCTCTTTCGAGTGCAGGAGCCGCTTGTCGTACATCGTCGGGAGGATCCCCTCGATCTCCACGGTCGGGTTGAGGTTCTCTCGGATCATCGACAGCGTGTTCTCGAGCTGGACGAGGCCGCGCAGCGAGAGGTACTCGCACTGGACGGGGACGATGACGCCGCTCGACGCGACGAGCGCGTTGATCGTCAGCAGGCCGAGCGACGGCGGCGTGTCGATGAGGATGTAGTCGTAGTCGCCGAGCACCGGGAGCAGCGCCTTCTCGAGCGCGCGCTCGCGGCCGATCATCGACGACAGCGCCAGCTCGGCGCCGGCGAGGTCGATCGAGGAGACGGCGACGTCGATCTCGTTCTTCCGCACGATCTCCGAGACCGGAAGCTTGTGGACGAGCACGTCGAACATCGAGCGCTCGATCTCGTCCGGGTTCCAGCCCTGCGACATCGTCAGGTTGCCCTGCGGGTCGAGGTCGACCGCCATGACGCGCTTGCCCTTCTCGGCGAGCGCGACGCCGAGGTTGAGCGTCGTCGTCGTCTTCGCGACGCCGCCCTTCTGGTTCGCGAACGCGATGACCTTAGCCACCGACGGTTCCCGATCTGTCCGCCCCCGGCCCTGCGGGCGCGGAAGCAAACGCGCGAGCGCCATAGTCGTCCCCAGTTCCCGCCGACGTAGCCGACTCCTTCTCGGTTACGGTCGCTGGCATGGACCGGAAGTGGCGCACCCTGATCATCGTCTGCGTCGCCATTTTCATGCTCCTGCTGGACATCACGGTCGTCAACGTGGCGCTTCCGAGCATCCAGCACGACCTCCACGCCTCGTTCACCGACCTCCAGTGGGTCGTCGACGCGTACTCGCTGCTGCTCGCATCCGTCGTGCTGAACGCCGGCTCGCTCGGCGACCTGCTCGGGCGGAAGAAGGTCTTCCTGACCGGCGTGGTGCTGTTCACGGCAGCCTCTTTGGCCTGCGGCGCAGCGACGAGCCCTCTGTTCCTGAATCTGGCACGGGGCGCGCAGGGTATCGGCGGCGCGATCATGTTCGCGGTCTCATTGGCCCTGCTCTCGCAGGAATTCCACGGCCGGGAGCGCGGAACCGCGTTCGGGATCTGGGGCGCGACGATCGGGGCGGCGGTCGCGATCGGCCCCCTCGTCGGCGGCGCGCTCACCGAATGGGCCGGTTGGCGGTGGATCTTCGTCGTCAACCTCCCGATCGGCGCGCTGTGCCTCTATTTCGGCGCGCGGGTGCTCGTCGAGACACGCGACGAGGGGCACGGCGGGATCGACATCCCCGGCCAGGTCACCCTCTCGGCGGGGCTCTTCGCGTTCGTGCTCGGCCTCCTGCGCGGGAACGACTGGGGCTGGTCGAGCGGCCGCGTCGTCGGCCTGCTCGCCGGCGCGGTCGCGGCGCTCGTCGTCTTCGGCATCGTCGAGCTGCGGCAGGCGAACCCGATGTTCGACGTCCGGCTCTTCCGTGTCCCGGCCTTCGCAGGCGCGCAGGTCGTCGCGTTCTCGATCTCGTCGTCGATGTTCGCGATGTTCCTGTACCTGACGCTGTACCTCCAGGACGAGCTGCGGTACTCGCCGCTCCAGGCCGGCCTCCGCTTCCTGCCGTTGTCGATGATCTCGTTCTTCGTCGCACCGCTCGCGGGACGGCTGTCGTCGCGCATCCCGATCCGCGTGCTGCTCGGCACCGGGATGGGGCTCGTCGCGATCGCGCTCTACCTCATGCACGGCGTGAAGGTCTCCTCGGGGTGGACGACGCTGCTCGCCGGCTTCCTCATCGGCGGCATCGGGATCGGCATGGTGAACCCGCCGCTCGCGACGACGGCGGTGAGCGTCGTGCCGCCGCAGCGCGCGGGCATGGCGGCCGGCGTGAACAACACGTTCCGCCAGGTCGGGATCGCCACCGGCATCGCCGGGCTCGGCGCGATCTTCCAGTCGTCGTACAAAGTCGGCGGCACGCCTGCGCAGTTCGTGCACGGGCTGAACGACATCCTGCTCGTGGGGACGTTCGTCGCGCTCGCCGGCGCAGTGCTTGCGTTCGCGCTCGTGCGCGGCGAGGACTTCGTCGTCAGCGCGCCGGCACAGGCTGCAGCAGGCTGACGCCGCGCGTCCGGGTGGCGAAGTGCCAGCCCGCGACGACGAGCAGCACGACCGCGCCCGTCCCGACGACCATCACCTGCGCGGCTACCGCGAATGCGATCGCGTTGCCGGTGTGCACGCCGCTCGCGATGAGGATCGCCGAGCCGGCACCCGCCTGCGTCGCCGCGCCCGCCGGTGCGATCGGCAGCGCAGCCGACGCGGCCGACGCGCAGAGGAACGCGAGCGCGAGCGGGAACGACTTCCCCATCGACAGCGAGTCGAGCAGCAGGAACACCGCGGTCGCGCGCAGCGCCCACGAGATCGAGATGAAGACGAGTGCCGCTGCCGCGCGCCGGTTGCAATGCGTATTCGACGCGAGCCAGCGGCCAAAACGGAAGCGCATGACGAAGCTGCGGCCCGCGATCCTCGGCAGCGAGGCGACGAGTGCCGCCGCGAGGATGCCGGCGAGCGCAACGACGGCGAACCCGATGCGCACCGTCCACGCGTGCGCGTGCACCGCCGCGACGGCGGAGAACGGCGCGAGCGCCGCGTTGTCGAGCAGCCCGAGCACGACGAGGCTGAGCGCGACCGCGCCGAGCCCCGTGCGCACGCCCGGGAACCGCTTCACGCAGGCGATGCGAAGCGCGTCGTCGAGCCGGCCAGGCAGCGCGACGCCGCCGACGCAGGCAGCGCCGCCGGCGAACGCGAGCGCGCTCGCTCCCGGCCGGTCCTCGCCCGGGAAGAGCCGCTGCCAGCCCCACGCCTTGAAGGCGTAGGCGACGAGAAAGAGGAGCATCGCGCCGGTTGCGAGCACCGGGTCGGCGTGCCTGAGCGCAAAGCCGCTGTGGGCGAACTTCCGGCCGCCCACGATCATGACCCCGAGGAGAACGACGGCGAAGCCGCCGTTGAGAACGATCTGGAGCTTTCGGTTGCCGAATATCCGCCGCACAGAGATTCCGATGCGGTTATCGGCACGAACCTCACGGAGTCGCTACCCCGAACTGGTCATCCGGGCTCTCCGTCGAAGTAATCGAGGAGCTGGAGCCGGGCGATGACCCCGAGGCCCCGGAAGGAGACCTTGTTCGAGCGCGGGTACCAGCAGACGTCGCTCGTCTCCCGCGTTCCGTAGGCGAGGTAGGTCAGACCGCCCTCGCCCGCCCGGAAGGAGTGCGGAATGCGCGTGCCCGGCGGCCGGGAGATGACGTGGCCCGCCCGCACCGGGTGCCTTTCCTGCGGATCGGCCGGTAACGGGTGCTCAGGATCGGGCTGCGCCCACAGCTCGAGCTCGCCCTCGCCGGCGAGGATGAGGAACAGCTCCTCCTCGACCGTGTGGCAGTGCGGCGGCGCCCCCTCCTCCCCGGCCGGGAGGGAGACGAGGTTCAGGCCGGTGAGCTTCGCGCCGGCGGCGGCGCCGATGGCGCGCGAGCGGCCCGCGAAGCGCCCTTCGACCGTATCGACGTGGACGATCGACGGGATCCGCGCGCTCGGCTCCGGCCACTCGAGCTTCTGGTCGCGCTCGTACGGATGCGCGCCGGTCCCCACCTCCGTCCAGGTCGGCCACAACCAGTAGATGCCGATCTTCGGGAGATAGCTGCCGGCGATGCGCGCCCGCGGGCCGAAGACGAGGGCGTCGAGCCCGCGGTCGCCGGCGCGCAGCGTGTGCGCGCCCCCGCGCGGGGCGTGCACGAGCGTGTCGCCGGGGCCGACCTCGTACGTCTCGCCGTCCTGCCACGAGAGGCCCGAGCCGTTGAGGATGAAGAAGATCTCCTCGTCGGCGCCGTGGACGTGCGCCGGCGTCGAGATCTCGTGCGGGCCGAGCAGGATCCGGTTGACGCCGACGCCGACCGACCCGGCCGCCTCGCCGAGGAAGAACCAGTCGCCGCCGGACGCCGGATACGGCGAGCGCCGCGGGGCGACCTCGTCCCAGTGAACGAGCGTCACACGCCGATCATCGCACGCTCCTGGAGCGCAGCGGCCGCCTCGCGTGCGCGCTCGTCGCCCTCGAGCCGTGCCCAAGCCTCCGCTTCCCCCACGAGCTCGCGCAGCTCCGCCAGCAGTGCCGCCGGATTCGCGTTCTCGCGGTCGAGCGCCTCGATGCGCTCGAGCCGCCGCAGCACCGCGCGGGCCTCATCCATTCAGACGAGGCTAGAGCGCGATGTGTGCCAGGTTGCTCGCAGCTTTCTCGCGAGAGCCGAGCAGCTTCGCGTCGAGCTCGCGCAGCAACGCGGCGC
The DNA here is from genome assembly GCA_036496165.1 of Gaiellaceae bacterium. Classification (GTDB taxonomy): domain Bacteria; phylum Actinomycetota; class Thermoleophilia; order Gaiellales; family Gaiellaceae; genus Palsa-739. The sequence continues at coordinate 4,499 of DASXLN010000101.1, forward strand.
GGTCGCCGTGCTCGAGGATCGCGACGAGCGTGCGCCGCACGAGATCCGGCCCCGGCGTGCGGAACGGCTCCGCGTCCGTCTCGTTGAGGAGCGTTGCAGCGCGCATCGCGGCCGCCCACGTGCCGTCGCCCTCGCCGAGCGCAGCGTCGAGCGCGTGGCGCAGCTGCTCGCGCCGGAACGGGTCGTCCTGGAAGAGCCACAGCTCCCACCGGTCGAGCGCGTCACCGAGGTGCGCGTCCTGGTCGGCGAGGGCGAGCCGCGGGATGAGCCTCGCCGCAACCTGCGAGCGGAACGGGTCGAGCCGAGACGGCTCGCCCGGCGGCGGCGTCGCAGCGATCGGCATGACCGGGCGGACGCCGAGCGGCTCCCAGTCGAGCCGCTCGAACAGCACCGGGCCGGCGGCGACCGGCGCCGCGGTCGCGAGGCGGACGGCGGTGACCGCGTCGGCGAGCTCACCGGGCGCGTCGGGCGCCTCGTCCTCGCCCTTCGCGAGCGAGCGCTCGAGCTCGAGCACGCACATGCGGTC
>DASXLN010000102.1:0-14698 GCA_036496165.1 Gaiellaceae bacterium
GCCGACATCGCCTCGACGCGCCTAGGCCGGTCGGCGTCGGAACGCATCGGCGGCCGCCTGACGCTCGTCATCGAGCTGCGCGGCGGCGGCTCGATCCGGGTCGCCGGGTTCGAGCGGCCCGGAGCGATGCGGGAGCTCGCGGATCTGTTGCACGCGCCCGGCGACTGACGGGTTTCTCGCGCGCCCCCACCGGCAATGACGTGATCCGCATGGTCGGGTCAGCGTTCGGGTCGATTCACAGCGTGCTCCACTCGGGGGCCGCGTCGGTCGCAGGCAATGTCCTCGTGCTGTTCGCGATCGTCCTGTGGCTCGGGCTCGGCTTCCGCGTCCACCGCGACGCGCGCCGCCGCGTCGACGACGGCTGGCTCGTCGGCCTCTCCACCGTGCTCGGCTTCGGGCTCCCATACATCGGCCCGCTCGTCTACCTCCTGTTCCGGCCACCGGAGACGCTCGCCGACGCGCACGCGCGCGAGGTCGAGCTTCGTGCACTCCGCGGCCGGCTCATGCAGGCGACGCCGCACTGCCCGGTGTGCCTCACCGACGTCGAGAACGACTACGTCGTCTGCCCGGTCTGCACGACGCGGCTCCGCGAGCAGTGCTCGAACTGCGATGCGCCGCTCGACCGGCTCTGGCAGGCGTGCCCGTACTGCGCGACGCCGGTGGCGACGACCGCAACGACCGACGACGGAATGACGATCCCCTTCGTCGCCGACCTCGACGCCGCTCTCACCGCCGAGCGGACGCAGCTCTCCGACTAGTCGTCGGCCGCTTCGACCGCTGCCGGCACAGTCTGCGCCGGCAGCACCGCGCGCACGAGCGAGCGCACCGTCACCGGCACGGCCGGCGCCGGCACGAAGCGCACGAGCGCGCCGAGCACGGCGACGCCGCCGGTGAGCACGTACATCGCCGAGTCGTTGACGAGCAGCGACGTCAGCGTGGCGAGGCCGAGCGTCAGCACGAGGTCGCGCGTCGCGCGGCGCCGGGCGACATAGACAGCGACGGCGAACGCCGCCACGAACCAGATGGCGAGCGGCAGCACGACGGTCCAGTTGTGAATCGCGGGCATGTACGAGAGCGGAAGACGATTGCGGGCGACGGCCCAGAGCCCGCCGAGGCCGCCGTTGAATGCGCTTCGAAGATGGTTCGGCCCCGGCGCCTGCAGGTTCCGGTCGATCAGCCACACCATGAACGTCACCGCGGCGAGGAAGAACGTGACGAAGCCGCGCACTCCAAGCCGGAGCATGCGCGCGCCGAGGAAGGCGAGCGAGAGCACGAGGACGACTGTCCCGCCTCCGTTCGCACCAAGCCTGTTGTCGATCATCAAGACGATGCTGAACCCGGAGACGGCGAGAAACCCGACCGCGCCGAAGCGGCGGGCCGCCACCGCGGCGGCCACGATCATCGGCGCGAGCAGGAGCGTCGACAGCTGGTTCCCGAGGCCCCAGAACCGAGAGTTCTGCGTCGGGCCGAACGGCGTGAGGGCAATCCATGCCGGCCGTGTCGTCAGGAGGTAGACGTGCACGGCGAGAATCCCCAGGCAGAGCGACAACAGTCGTCCATCCGTCCTGCATGCGCGTGCTAACGCGAGCCCGCCGCCGACGCCTGCGATGACGAGGATTGCCATGATCGCGACCTCGTTCGTCACCCCCGCGGCGCCGAGGCCGATGCTCGTGAGGAGCGCAGCGGGCACGACGGTCAGCGCCGCGCGCGGCAGGACGACTGCGAGGAAGAGCGCAAAGCACGCGATGACGATGAGTGCCGCAAGCTTGAGGCGGTTGTTCGCGTGGATCTGCGCGTTGAGCGTCTTCAGCGTCGCAATCGCGTGCGGGACCTCGACCGATCTCAGCGCTCCACGCTGGTGGCCGAGGGCGGTGGGCGCGATGTCGACGATCGACACGAGCCCCGGAATGCGCGTCGTCTTCGACACCAGCAGTCCGTGAAAGCCGCCGCCGAGGACGACGACGTAATAGCGCTTGTCGTTTGCGACCGGCGTCTCGCTCTTCGGCGGGAGCGTGACGATGATCGTCCGGGCGCGGCTCGGCGTCCCCGTCGCCGCCGTCGCAGAGAGCAGCGCCGGGCCGTCGGGAACCCCGCCGAGGTACGAGTCCTCGCGCACGCCGCGCACGAGCTGCGCGAGCGCCTGGCGGCGATTCGTCGTCGGCCCCGTCCCAGGGACGAGCAGGCCGACCGCGCCGTGGCGCGCGAACTGGCGCAGCTGCCAGCCCGCCATGTGGTCGAGGATGATGACGCGAAACGGTGGCGATCCGGGCACCGTCTTCGCGGCGGCGGGAGCCGCCGGAATGATCCCTGCGAGCGCGATCAGGCTGAAAAGGAGTAAGCGGCGCCGACGGAACATCGTCCGCCGCGATTCTCTCTTATCCGGGGTGGAACTTGTCGAGGGAAGCCGACGCGCGGATTCGAACCGCGGACCCCTTCATTACGAGTGAAGTGCTCTACCAGCTGAGCTACGTCGGCCCGGCGGCGACAGTTTAGCCCTCACTTGACCGTGAGGCCCCACCGGAGCGAGTGCTTCTCGATCGTGATGGTGACGACGTACCGTCCCCGTTTCGGCACGGTCAGGAGCACGTGGCGGCCACCGGCCTTCACCGCCACCGTCCGCTTCACGACCGTCTTGCCGGAGCGCTTCGCCACTGCGGTGAGCGAGCCGCTCAGGCCCGTGCGGAACCAGAGCGTGAGGCGGTAGCCCGCCTTCGTCTTCACGATCGTCGGCGTGTGCGTCGACGCCAGGACGAGCTTCGTGAAGGTCGCGCCGACCAAGACCGACGCGGTCGGTGTCAGCTTGCACGTCGCCGTCTTGCCGCTGCATGCACCCGTCCAGCCGGCGAGGGCGAAGCCCTTCGCCGCCTTCGCGGCCAGCGTCGCCGTCTGACCCTTTGTGACCTGCTCCGTGCAGACCTTGCTCTTCCCGTCCGTGCTCTCGCATGGGCCGGTAGGCCCGGTGACGGTGCCGGCGCCCGTGACAGAGAGCGCAATGCTGTTCGTCGTCCCGCCGCCGCTGGACGTCGTGAAGGTTGCGGTGACGCTCTTCGCGTTCGTCATCGAGACGGTGCACGTCGTCGAGGTGCCGGAGCAGGAGCCTCCCCAGCCGCCGAACGTCGCGCCGAAGGACGGGGTGGCCGCGAGCGTGATCGACGCGCCGGCGGCCTGCGGCGCGCTGCACCCCGAGCCGCCCGCGGTCGTGCAGGTCAGGCCCCCGCCCGAGATCGACCCGCTGCCGGTCACCTGGCCGCTGAGGGTGTAGGTGGTGTTGCCGCCGGCGAAGTCGGCCTCGACCGTCTTCGACCCGTTCATGGTCAACGTGCACGTCGTCGAGGTGAACGCCGCGCAGTCTCCGAGCCAGCGAGTGAAATCGGCGCTGTTGCCGGAGGCCGAGATCGCGGTCAGCGTGATCGTCGTGTTCTGCGTGGCGCTCGTCGAGCAGCCCGTCCCGCCCGCGGCCGTGCAGTGGATGGCACCGCTCGCACCGGAGCTGACGACGTAGCCGTCGCCCTTCACCGTGACGTTCGCCGAGACGGTCGACGGCGGTGGCGCCGTCCCGCCCGAGAACGTGGCCGTCACCGACTGCACCGTCGTACCGATGGTCACGGTGCAGAAGACGCCCGCCGTGCTCGTGCAGCCGGACCAGAAGACGCTGCCGCCCGCGTTCGCCGGAGACGCGGTGAGGGTGATCGTCGTGCTCGGCGTCTCGCTGGCGGTGCAGGTCTGGCCCCCGTCGCAGCCGATCCCGCCCCCGGTGACATAGCCGTTGCCGCTGACGGTCACAGAGAGCGTCACCACCGGCGCGAACGTCGCGCCAACCGACGTCGCATTGCTGATCTGCACCGTGCAGGTCGGCTGCGTCCCGGTGCAACCGCCGGACCATCCCGTCAGCACATAGCCGCTCAAAGGCGTGGCAGTCAGCGTGACGGACGCGTTCGCGGGCTCCGGCGCGGAGCACGTCGCGCCCGTCCCGCAGTTGATCCCGCCGCCGGTGACCGAGCCGTTCCCGGTGACCGTCACCGTGAGGGTCTTCGACGCCACGGCGACGAAGCTGGCGCCGACGGATTCGTCGGACTGGAGGTAGACCGCACAGCTCACGCCCGTGCCGCTGCAGGCGCCTCCCCAGCCGTTGAAGAGGTTGCCGGCGTCCGGGGTCTCGGTCATGGACAACGTCGAGCCGGTGAACGCGGTCAGACTGCACTTCGTCGTTGCCGTTGCAGGTGCGGGCGGGGCCGGATCACAGTCGATCGGATAGTTCGTCGAGCCGTTCTGGACGCCGCCGCCCGCCGGCGAGACGCTCAAGGTGCTCGTCTGCACCGCCCCTCCCCCAGTCGGCGAAAAGACGGCCGTCGCCGTTGCCCCACTCGTGGTCGGCGTCACCGAGCCGGCGGACGCATCGTCCTCCCAGCCACTGAACGTCCAGCCGCTCGCGGGCGTCTCGGTCAGCGGCACGGCGGCGGACGACCCGTACGCCGAGTAGCAGGAAAGGCTCCCGAGGCCGCAGTTGATGCCGGCTCCGGTGACCGTCCCCTGGCCGATGACCTCGACCGTCACATTGGGCGCCGTGGAGGCAGCCCGAGCCGGCGGAGATCCTCCGCCCAGCGCCAGTGCCGCAGAGAGCACGACCGCGGAAACGACCCCCGCCCGCCAGTTCACCGGTGGAGGGTAGCGTGGAACTTTCGCGCGTGCCTGGGGCGCCTGACGAAGCATCTGCTCTCGGTGCCCAAGAAGGAACTGGTTTGATCAGCGGTCCCAGACCTTCACGCTCCAGAGCTACGGCTAGAGACCAGAGATCGGCCTTCGCGGAGGCTCAGCCGAACTCTCACGGCTTGCTCATGGGAGGGTGGGATAATCGCGTCTGGAGCCCTCTAACTGAGAGGGTCGAGGCCCGCTATCCGGCAGGTGAGCCAAGTAAGTCGCCCCCGTTGTAAGGAAATCGCAAGAATGCGATGTTTCGGAATGGACACAGGCGCCATCTCGTTCTATAAGTAGCCAACAGGGCCGACCGGGAATCGCGGGCACGCCCCGCGCCGGGGCCCACGGGCCACGACCGGCGCGGCCCACTGAGACCGAAAGAGGAAGATTCCACTGACTGACACGCATCTGCACGATTTGACGCCTGCCGACCGCCTGCTCGAGGAGGCCGCCGAGCGCGGCTTCGTCGACGAGAAGGAGCTGGAGGCGTTCGCCGACGAGCACGAGCTCGCCGAGGACGAGATGGCAGCCCTGCGCGCCGCGCTCGACGAGCGCGACGTGATCGTCCGCGCCGCCGTCACGGCGGCGGAGGCTACGCCTGGGCCGACGGGCACACTCGACCCGCTCCAGCTCTTCATGGACGCCGCCGGCCGGCACAAGCTGCTCACCGCGGCCGACGAGGTCACGCTCGCGAAGCGCATCGAGAAGGGCGACCTCGCCGCGAAGGAGCGGATGATCAACTCGAACCTCCGCCTCGTCGTCTCGATCGCGAAGCGCTACCAGGGCCACGACGTCCCGCTTCTGGACCTCATCCAGGAGGGCGTCATCGGCCTCAACCGCGCTGCGGAGAAGTTCGATTGGCGGAAGGGCTACAAGTTCTCGACCTACGCGACCTGGTGGATCCGCCAGGCCTGCCAGCGCGCGGTCGCGAACCAGTCGAAGACGATCCGCATCCCCGTCCACGTCCAGGAGCGGCGGATCAAGCTCAACCGCGCGTCTGCGGAGCTCCAGGCCAAGCTCGGCCGCGAGGCGACCGTCGACGAGCTCGCCGACGCGACGCGGCTCAAGGTCGAGCACGTCGTCGAGGCGCTCGACGCCGTCGACTCGGTCTCGCTGAACCAGGGCCTCGGCTCCGACAGCGACTCCGAGCTCGGCGACCTCTTCGCCGACGAGACGTCCGCCGACCCGGCCGAGGAGGCCGCGGAGGCGCTCCGGCGCCAGCGCGTCCAGCGTGCGGTGGCCGACCTGCCCGAGCGGCAGCGCCGGATCATCGAGCTGCGCTTCGGCTTCGGTGGCGAATCCGCGTCGCTCGAGACGATCGGCAAGGAGCTCGGACTGACGCGCGAGCGCGTGCGCCAGCTCGAGACCGAGGCGCTCATGCGCCTGCAGCTCGAGCTCGGCGACGAGCTCGCAAGCGCTGCGTAAGCCCGGCTAGATCAGGTCAGTGGCCATGGCCGTTGCCATGGCCACTGCCGTTTCCACCACTGTCGCCGCCTGAACCGGGCCCGCCTCCGGCGGGCGGCGTAGGCCCGGGATCGGTCGCGCCGCCCTGGCCCTGGCCCTGGCTCACACCCGGGTCGCCGAGCCCCTGGCCCTGGCCGTGTCCTGCGTTGCTCTGGCCGTGGCCGTTCCCGTGTCCCCGGCCGGTGCCGCCGGGGGCCGTCCGCGACGATGCCGTCGAATCGCTCGTGCGGTGATTGACCCGCGGCGCGCCCCGGACGTGGGATGCCCGAGCAGGCTTCGGCGGCGCGGGCTCGGTCGGCGCCGGGTTGTCGGTGGCGTCCGTAGGCGCCGGCGCGGGCGATGCGCCGGCCGGAATGGCCGAGTCAGCGGCCGCAGGCGCCGGCACGCCGGCGTTCGCAGCAGCCCGCGGCGCAGGCGCAGCGGGCTTCGGCGTTGCGGGCACGACCGCCGGGCGGATGAGATCACGCGCGGGCGTCACCGCCGGCGCGACAGGCGCGCGTGTGATGGGCTTGGCCACGGCGTGGTGCGACTTCGCCGGGTGGTGGCTCACAGGGGAGCCCGCGACGACCGTGCCGGCCCCGACGACCGCGACGACCGCCGCCACCTTGACGGCCGCGGCCCCGCCGCCGAGCAGGAGCGACTTGAGACCCACGAGGAGGTTGCCGAGGTCGGCGCCGCGCACCATCCGCCGCTTCCGCGCAGGTTCCGGAGGCGCCTCCAGCCCCTTCGCGAGCGAGCGGCGCGCGCGGAAGATGAGCGTCTCGACGGCGGTCTGGGAGAGCTCGAGCTCCTTCGCGATCTCGCGGTAGGAGAGGCCCTGCCACTCGCGCAGGAGGATCGCGCGCCGCTGGCTCTCCGGCATCTGCTCGAGCACGTCCTGCAGCCCGAGGAGCTCGTCTGCGAGCCGGGTCGGCGCGGGCGTGAGCTCCTCGACGACGTCGAAGTCGGTCGGCGACTCGATCCGGCCGCGCCGCCACGTCGAGCGCCGCCGCGACAGGCAGACGTTCTCCGCGATCTTGAAGAGCCACGCCGATTCGTGCTCGGGGACGATCCCGCGCTTGATGCCGCGGAACGCGTTGAGGAACGTGCTCTGCACCGCGTCCTCGGCCTCCTCGCGCGAGCCGAGCTGGTGCAGGCAGAAGCGGAAGATCTGGGTGGCGTACCGCTCGTACAGCGCGCGCGTGAGGTCCGCTTCGCGCGGGATGGCGCCATCGGCACGACCTATCGACGGGACTGCGGCCACGAACCTCCCCCAGAGCCAGATGCCGTCGACCTATCTTCCGCGCCGCCGGCGCTCACGGCAACCTCAAACGGGGGATCTGACCCCGCTGAACGCGCGGTGCAACCGGACGAGGAGCGCCTCGACCGCGAGCGGCATCGAGAGCTGGAGCTCCTCCGCCTCACGCCAGGCTTCCCGAACCGCCTCACACGCCTGCTCTGCACCCGGAAGCCGATCGCGGGTCGCGTCCTCCCGGAGCTCGGGCAGCCGGTCGACGTGGACGACCGCGTCCTCCGCGCCGACGGCGGCGACGATCAGGTCGCGGTACCACCACTCCAGCTCCTCGAGGACGGCGAGGTGCTCGTCGCGCTCTGCCCCGCGCTGCGCGCGGCGCAGGCGCTGGTCCGCCTCGCGGCCCGTGAGCTCGAGGACGGCGACCAACCCCTCCGCACGCGCCTTCGCCTCCGCGCCACGCTCGTCGATGCCCGCGAGGATCGTCTCTGCCGCGGCGCTCGTGTCGAACTCAGGGTCGAGGTAGACCGCGCGCGCGACTCCGAGGAGCTGCTCGCGGCGGCGCTGCGCAGCGGGGTCGAGCAGCCGCTCCGCCCGGTCGAGCCGTCCGCCGGCGACCCGGGCGACCGTGATCACCTCGTCGTCCGGCAGCTCCGGCGCGCGCGCGCGGACGGCGTCGCGGACCGCCGTCTCCGTGAGGCGCCTGAACGGCACGAGCTGGCAGCGCGAGCGAATCGTCTCGGGCAGCGGGCCGAGATCGTCGGCGACGAGCAGGATGACCGCGTACGGCGGCGGCTCCTCGAGATCCTTCAGCAGCGCGTCGGCGGCGTCCTCGTTCATCGTGTCGGCGCTGAAGATGAGGTAGACGCGCCGCGAGGCCTCGAACGGGCGCATGTGCAAGTCGTGCCGAAGGGTGCGGATGTCGTCGATGCGGATCTGGTCGCCGAGCGGCTCGAGCACGTAGAGATCCGGATGCGACCGGCGCTCGACGCGTGCATGGTCACCGAGGAGCTCGGCCGCGAAGAGGATCGCGAGGTCGCGCTTGCCGACGCCCGACGGTCCGTGCAGGAGGTAAGCATGTGCCGGCCCGTCCGCGAGGGCGGCCGCAAGGAGGCGCTTCGCCTCGTGTTGTTCAGATACGGCTTCGAAGTCGCTCAAGGATCGCCTGTGAGAGCTCGCCGGGAGGCGCGGAAGCATCGAGCGCGACGATGCGGTCGGGAAACCGCTCGGCCAGCTCACGATAGGCGGCGTCGACACGCCGGTGGAATTCTTCGCCTTCGCGCTCGAGCCGGTCGGGCTGCGCGACCCGGCGGCCCGCCGCAGCCGGATCGAGCAGCAAGAGCACGGTGAGGTCGGGCATGAGCCCCTGCACGACGTGCAGGTTCAGCTCCAGGACGTGCTCGACGCCCACGCCGCGCGCGATCCCCTGGTACGCGAGCGACGAGTCGACGTACCGGTCGGCGATGACGTCGGCGCCCCGTTCGAGCGCCGGGCGAATGACGGTTGCGACGAGCTCCGCACGCGCGGCTGCGAAGAGCGCAGCCTCCGCCCACGGCGTCATCGCCGGACCGTTGAGCACGAGCTCGCGGACGCGTTCGCCGACCTCCGTCCCGCCGGGCTCGCGCGTCAGGACGACCTCGCGGCCCTCGGCGGCGAGCGCGTCGCGGAGAAGTTCCGCCTGCGTCGACTTCCCCGACCCGTCGACTCCCTCGAAGGTCACGAACACGTCCTGCCTACGATAGGGAAGTGCGGGCGATCGTGACCGGAGGGGCGGGCTTCATCGGCTCGACCCTCGTCGACGCCCTGCTCGCCCGCGGCGACGAGGTGCACGCCCTCGACGACCTCTCCAAGGGCGTGCGCGAGAACGTGCCCGCGCCCGCCGAGCTGCACGTCGCCGACATCCGCGAGCCGGACGAGGTCTTCGACGCCGTTCGCCCGGAGGCCGTCTTTCACCTCGCCGCGCAGGCGGACGTTCGCGTCTCGGTCGAGAAGCCCGCATTCGACGCCGACGTGAACGTGCTCGGGACGATCCGCATCCTCGAAGCGGCGCGCCGCCACGGCGCGAAGGTCGTCTTCGCCTCGTCGGGCGGCGCCGGCTACGGCGAGTGCGACGGGCCGGCCCCCGAGACCGCGCCCTTGCGACCGCTCGCGCCATATGGCACGTCGAAGGTGTGCGGCGAGGAGTACCTCGCGACGTGGAACAGGCTGTACGGCGGCTCGCACGTGTCGCTCCGCCTCGGCAACGTCTATGGGCCGAAGCAGATGCCGCACGGCGAGGCAGGAGTCGTCGCCATCTTCATGGGCCTCCTCCGCGACGGCGGCACGCCGACCATCTTCGGCGACGGCAGCCAGACGCGCGACTACGTCTTCGTCGGCGACGTCGCCGACGCGATGCTGCGCGCCGTCGAGCGGGACGGCGGCGTCTACAACGTCGGAACCGGCATCGAGACCTCCGTCGTCGGCCTGTACGAGGCGATCCGCGCCGCGGCCGCGATCGACCGTGAGCCGAGGTTCGCTCCGGCGCGGCTCGGCGAGCTGCAGCGCAGCGTGCTCGACAACGGGCTCGTCGCGCGGGAGCTCGGCTGGCGGCCGGAGCGCTCACTCGCGGAGGGGCTCGCCGAGACCTGGGAGTGGATCAGCAGAAGGAGCTGACGCGGGACCGGCGAAACCGTCCGGGCCGTGGCCACCGTCGAGCAGCGAGTCGAGCCGTTCCCGTGGCGCACCGCCACGCTCGTCGCCTCGCTCGTGGCAACGGTCGAGCTCGTCGGGCTGGTCGTCATCGGCGCGTTCTTCCTCGCGCACCCGTTCTCGCACCACGCGAAGAAGACTGCGGCGACCGTCGCGACGGCGGCGACCGTCGTGCACACGACGCCGGTGGTTCACCGCCACGTCGTCCCGGTGCCGGCGAAGGACCGTTTCGCGCCGCTCCCCACGCACCAGCTGCGCGCACGGTCGGACGTGCGTGTCCTCGTCCTCAACGCGAACGGCGTCCAGGGTGCCGCGCACCTCGAGGCAGCGCGCCTGCAGAGCCTCGGCTACCTCATCGGCGGCGCGGCGAACGCGCCGACGCACCACTACGCGCAGTCGATGGTGATGTTCGTCCCCGGGTACCTGAAGGAAGCGCGCAGGCTTGCGCGCGAGGCCGGGATCAAGCTCGTCGCACCCGTGGACGGCGTGACGCCGTCGACGCTCAATGCGTCGCGGCTGGTCGTCCTGCTGGGCAGCTAGGGGGCCACACCTGCAGAACCTTGTGCCGGGCCTGGTCGAGCCGGCCACAGGGGATGCCGGCCGGGCCGTAGCGGTCGTCGTGCCACGCCTGGCTGTACGCGAGGTACGCCTTCGCCCACTGGTGCGTGTCCCAGTAGAAGTCGCCGACGTCGAGCCAGACGAACTCGTTGTCGGGCTCGAGCGACACGGCGTCGTGGTAGAGCTGCTCGGCGCGCACCGGGTTCACGACCGACTCGAACGCCGCCCACTCGGTGAGCACGTCGGTCGAGAGCGGATCGAACGAATGCGCGTGCTTCACCTGTGCAAGCGTCGCTGCGGAGGCGAGCTGCCGCTGTGCGAGATACGGGGCGGCGAGCGAGTAGAGCGCGGCAAGCGAGCACAATGCCGCGGCTGCGGCGACGAGCAGCCGCCGCCCGGCCGGCTGCGGTGACGCACCGCGGGAGACGAGCGCGCCGGCGACGAAGAAGAGCGGGCCGCACGTCGCGACGTAGTCCCAGTCGACGTCGACGACGAGATGGAGGAAGAACGCGCCGACCGCGATCGCGAGAGCGATCGCCGCGCCGCCGCGTGCGCGCAGCAGCGCGATCACGGCTGCGACGATCGCAACGAGGAGGAGCAGGAAGCCGACGACGCCCGTCTCGGCGAGGAACTGGAGCGGCACGTTGTGCGGCTCCGTCGTCGTCACGAGCGAGGTCATGCGATGCGTCAAGTCCGTGAACTGGAACGTCCCCGCGCCCGTCCCTCCCGCCGGATGGTGGACGAACGCGTTCCACGCCTCCTGCCACCAGCGCCAGCGGTTGCTCGAGTTGAGGCTCGAGAGGTGCCCCTGGTTGGAGGCGATCTGGCTCGAGACCGGGTTCGCGAACGCGTGCCAGATCCGGCCGGCGAACACGATCGCGACGACGAGGGCGACGACGACTGCAGCCGCGGCGGCGAGTGCCGCGGCGCGCTCGATCCGACGGCGTGTCGCGTCCGCCACCGGGAAGCGGCGGCGGGCGAGCATGGCCACGGCTGCGACGAGAACGCCCGCGCCGACGACGGCGAGCGCGAAGATCCATCCGTCGTGCGCGCGCTCCGCGTGCGAGCGGCCGTCCTTCGTGATCCCGGGCAGCGCGAGCGCGATCCCGAAGACCCCGGCCGCGGCCGCGCCCGCGACTGTGACGGCTGCGAGGCTCTCGACGCGGCTCTCGGCGAGCACGATCCACGCGACCGCGGCAAGGCAGGCGAGCACGACGCCGAAGCGGGAGTACGTGAGCAGGACCGTCAGCCCGGCGCCGTACAGGAGGACGACGCCCGCGGCGTACCGGCGCGACGCAAGCCACAGCGCGACCGGGACCGCGACGGCGGCGACGAGTGCGAGCTCGTTCCAGTAGTCGAGTGGCGCGCGCAGGCGCGCGAGCCGGCCGTAGTCGCTGTAGAACGACGGCACGCACTTCGCGAGCAGCGCCCAGCCGAGCACGAGGGTGAGCAGGACTGCCGCACCGGACGCGATCGACTCGGCCGGCCGCCGGAGCAGCGCGGCGGCGAGGACGCCGAGGAGCGCGAACGCGGCATACACGAGCGTGCGGTTCGTGTACTGCCACGACGCCTCGGGCGACTCCGACCAGAGGGTCGTCAGGCCGACCCAGACCGCCAGCGAGAAGAGCGCGGCGAGGAACGTCGCTCCGCTGCGATCGAGGCTCGGTGGGGGCAGCACGCCGGCGAGGACGGCCGATACTGCGAGAGCCGTGAGAAGGATTGCGGCGCCGCCGAGGTAGACGAGCGACGAGAGTGCCGTCCCGTTCGCAAAGAACAACGCGGCGAATGCGAGGGCGCCCGCAGCGGCGGCGAGGACGGCTCCGGCGGTCGAGCGCGGGTCGACCTGAGCGCGCACCGGCGGGGACGCTAGCATTGGCAAAACAGCAGGGTGGGCCGGTTCACAAACGGTTTACATCGGCCAAACCGCGAGAACACCGCCGTTGGGGAGACTAGTCCTTCGGGTAGGGCTGTACCGACGTTTGGCACGTCCGGGTTCGGAGCACGGGAGACAGGATGTTGAGGACAAGCCGCACACGCAAGACGAGGCTCCTCGCAGCGCTCGCCGCCGTCGTTGCGCTCGCCGCACTCGCCGGCGCACCGTCCGCGTCCGCAGCTCCGGCGGCGACCGCGAAAGCGACGAGCAAATGCTGGCTCCAGGTCGTCAACGACTGGCTCGCCCATGGCTCGGTCAAGGGCTATTACGCCATTCCCTGTTACACGCAGGCGATCCAGAACCTCAGCTCCTACCCCGACATCAAGCAGTACTCGAGCGCGATCGACGACATCCGCCGCGCGCTGCTCGTCGCCATCCACGAGGATCGCGGCAACGGGCCCGGCAGCAGCAGCGGCGGCGGCGGCGGCCCCAGCGGGGGCGGCGGCCCCGTCGGGAACGGCGGCGGCAACGGGCCGACCGGCGGCGGCACTGCGGCCAGCCACAAGTCGATCCTCAACAGGGTCGCGGCCGACATCGGCCCCGGCAACGCGCAGTCCATCCCGCTGCCCCTCCTCGTCCTCGGCGGGCTCGCGGTGCTCCTCCTTCTGACGGCCGCCGCGACGTGGCTCGCACGGCGCCTGCAGGCCCGCCGCGTCGCCCCGGCGCCCGCGATCGCCAAGCGCCGCTAGTCCGTCCGACGCTGGATCTACGGTCCAGCCCCCTCCTTCGGAGGGACGACTTGGCGGACTACCCTTCGGGAGGGGCCTGATGGCGACGGTGAAGCAGCAGATGACGACCGACATTCCGGACGCGGCGGAGGTGGTGAACACCGTCAGCGACGAGGGTGCTCGCCTCGGCGTGCGCCGGTTCTTCACCATCCCCGGGCGCGACCCGTTCGACGAGATCGAATGGGAGAGCCGCGACGCGGTCATCCCCGGGCGGAACGGCCCGGCGTTCGAGCAGCGCGGCGTCGAGTTTCCGAAGTTCTGGTCGCAGACGGCGACGAACATCGTCGCGCAGAAGTACTTCCGGGGCCGCCTCTCCTCGCCCGAGCGCGAGTCGAGCGTGAAGCAGATGGTCGGCCGCGTCGTCGACACGTGCGTCGCCTGGGGCACCCAGGGCGGCTACTTCGCCGACGACGAGGAGCGCGACACCTTCGAGGCGGAGCTGAAGGCGATCCTCGTCAACCAGTACGCCTCGTTCAACAGCCCCGTGTGGTTCAACGTCGGCTTCGAGGAGAAGCCGCAGTGCTCCGCCTGCTTCATCCTCTCGATCGACGACTCGATGGAGGACATCCTCGACTGGATCCGCCGCGAGGGCGTCATCTTCCGCGGCGGCTCCGGCTCCGGCGTCAACCTGTCGAGGCTCCGCTCCTCGAAGGAGCAGCTGTCGAAGGGCGGCTACGCCTCCGGCCCGGTGTCCTTCATGCGCGGCGCGGATGCGAGTGCCGGCACGATCAAGTCGGGCGGCAAGACGCGGCGCGCGGCGAAGATGGTCGTGCTCGACGTCGACCATCCCGACGTCGAGGAGTTCATCTGGTGCAAGGCGAAGGAGGAGCGCAAGGCGCGCGTCCTCGAGGCGAACGGCTACGACATGTCGCTCGATTCGCCCGACTGGGCCTCGATCCAGTACCAGAACGCGAACAACTCCGTGCGCGTCAACGACACGTTCATGGAGGCGGCCGCCGATGGGCGCGAGTTCAATCTCACCGCCCGCACGGACGGCGCCGTCGTGTCGGCGGTCGACGCACGCGACCTGCTCCGGCAGATCGCGGCGGCTGCGTGGGAGTGCGCCGATCCCGGCGTCCAGTACGACACGACGATCAACAGCTGGCACACGCTGCCGAACACGGGCCGCATCAACGCATCCAACCCGTGCTCGGAGTACATGTCGATCGACGACTCGGCGTGCAACCTCGCGTCGCTCAACCTGATGAAGTTCCGCCGCGAGGACGGCGAGTTCGACGTCGAGGCGTTCGAGCATGCGTGCGACGTCGTGTTCCTCGCGCAGGAGATCCTCGTCGGCTACTCGTCGTATCCGACGCCCGAGATCGAGCGCAACGCGAAGCGGTTCCGCCAGCTCGGCCTCGGCTACGCGAACCTCGGCGCGCTGCTCATGGCGCGCGGCCT
>DASXLN010000103.1:0-4875 GCA_036496165.1 Gaiellaceae bacterium
CGGCCCCGGCGACGAGGTCATCTGCCCGGCGTTCACGTTCTACGCGACGGCCGAGTCGATCGCCCGCCGTGGCGCGACGCCCGTGTTCGCCGACATCGACCCGGCGTCGCGAAGCAGGGTCTCGTGTCGACGTACAGCTTCTTCCCGACGAAGAACCTCTTCTGCCTCGGCGACGGCGGCCTCGTCGCGTCGAACGACGAGGAGCTCGCGGATCGCGTGCAGATGCTCTCGTTCCACGGCTCGCGCGACAAGACCGCGTTCGACTTCGTCGGCTACAACTCCCGCCTCGACGAGCTGCAGGCCGGGATGCTGCGGATCTTCCTCACGCACCTCGACGGCTGGAACGCCGGTCGCCGCGAGGCCGCCGCGCGCTACGCCGAGCTCGGCCTCGGCGACCTCGTCGAGATCCCGCAGGACGAGCCCGGGCACATCTACCACCTGTTCGTGTGCCGCTCGCCCGAGCGCGATCGCATTCGCGCCGCGCTCACCGAGGCCGACATCGCTTCCGCGGTCTACTACACGACGCCGCTCCATCTCCAGCCCGCGCTGCGCTTCCTCGGCAACGAGCCCGGCTCGCTGCCGCACACCGAGCACGTCGCCGGCGAGAACTTCTCCGTCCCGCTCTGGCCGGGCATCCCGGCCGAGATGCAGGAGCGCGTCGTCGACGTCGTCCGCAGCGCGGTCGCCGTCGGCGCCCGCGCATGACCGGTCTCGGACGCTCCCGCTTCCTGCAGGTCCTGACCGACGCGGCGATCGTCGCCGTCTCGTGGTTCCTCGCATTCCAGCTTCGCTTCGACCACGGCTTGCCGGTGTACTACGACACGCTCCTGCGGCGGACGATCCTGCTCGTCGTCGTCATCAAGGTCGCGGTCTTCCTGCTCTTCGGCTTCCACCGGCGCTGGTGGCGCTACGTCTCGGTGCGCGACATGTGGAGCGCTGCACGCGGCGTCGTCGTCGCGTCGCTCGTCGCCGACGTCACCGTCTATCTCGTGTCGCCGGTGCACAACGTGCGGCTCCCGCGCTCGATCGCCGTGACCGATCTGCTGCTCACGCTCGCGTTCGTCGCCGGTGCGCGCCTGCTCGCCCGCACGGTGATGGAGCGACCGCGCGCGGGCGTCGTCGCCCGCGGCAAGGAGGTGATCGTCGTCGGTGCCGGCGACGCCGGCCGTCTGATCGTCCAGGAGATGCAGCGCTCGCGCCTGCTCGCCTACACGCCGATCGGCTTCGTCGACGACGACGAGCGCAAGCGGAACACGCGCATCCTCGGCGTCCGTGTCCTCGGGACGATGGCCGAGCTGCCCCGCTTCGTGCGCGAGTACAAGCCGGACGAGGTGCTCATCGCCATTCCGTCGGCCTCGGGCGAGATGCGGAGCCAGGTCGTCGAGGCGGCGCAGGCCGCGAACGTCCCGGTCAAGACGCTGCCGGGCCTGTACGAGCTGATCTCGGGCGACCTCGACCTCGCCGGCCAGATCCGGCCCGTGCAGGTCGAGGACGTGCTCGGCCGCGAGCAGGTGGAGGTCGACTTCGACACGGTCGCCTCGTACCTCAAGGGCCAGACCGTGCTCATCACCGGCGCCGGCGGCTCGATCGGCGCGGAGCTCTGCCGCCAGATCGCGCGTGTCGGCCCGGCGCGTCTCATCTTGGCCGACAACGCCGAGACGGCGCTGTTCGACATCGAGCGAGAGCTCGTGGACGAGCGCGAGTTCACCGCCGCCGTGCCGAAGCTCGTCGACGTGAGGAACAAGAAGGCGCTGCGCCGCGAGGTGTTCGAGAAGTACAAGCCGACCGTCGTCTTCCACGCGGCCGCGTACAAGCACGTGCCGCTGATGGAGACGCATCCACTCGAGTCGGTGCGCAACAACGTCGTCGGCACGCGCATCGTCGCCGAGCTCGCCGCCGAGTTCGGCGTCGGCCGCTTCGTCCTCATCTCAACCGACAAGGCGGTCAACCCGAAGACGGTCATGGGCCAGTCGAAGGCGCTCTGCGAGTGGATCGTCGAGTCGTTCGGCCACCGGCGCGACGTGCCGACGAGCTTCGCCGCCGTGCGCTTCGGCAACGTGCTCAACTCGTCCGGCTCGGTCATTCCGACGTTCCGCCGGCAGATCGAGCGCGGCGGCCCGGTGACGGTGACCCATCCGGAGATGACCCGGTTCTTCATGACGATCCCGGAGGCGGTGTCGCTCGTCGTGCAGGCAGGCGCGATCGGTGGGCGCGGCCAGATCTTCGTCCTCGACATGGGCGACCCGGTGAAGATCGTCGATCTCGCGACGAACATGGTGCGGCTGTCGGGGCACGAGCCTCGCCTGCCCGGCGACACGCACACCGGCCCGCGCGACGTGCGCATCGTGTTCACCGGGTCGCGGCCCGGCGAGAAGATCCACGAGGAACTGTGGAGCGGCGACGAGTCGGTCGGCGAGACCGAGCATCCGAAGATCAAGCGGCTCTCGCGCCCGCCCGTCGACTCGGCGTGGCTGACGGAGCAGCTCGGCCAGCTCGAGGAGCTCGCCGACGATGGCGACACGCTCGAGGTGGTCGCGAAGCTCGGCGCGATCGTGCGCGAGCCGAAACGCGAGACGCTGCCGGCTACGGGCTCGCCGGCGGGCCGCCCACGCAGCGAAGCGTCACCGCGAACGGCAGACGAATCGTCGCCGTCCGCGTGAACATCGACAGATAGCTGTAGCGCAGCCGCACGCGGTCGCTGTACACGTCGGGCGAGCCGGACGTCGCACCAGCGCAGCGGAGGCTGAAGCGGACGACGACAATCGCGTCGTCACCGGGATCGATGCGCAGGCTCTCTAGCGGGACGAGCTCGCCGGGATCGGCGCTCGCGGTCGACGACGTCGTCGCGAGCAGCTTCGTCGCTCCGAGCCACGGCGGCGCGCCGACCTGCTGCGCCTCGAGCCCGGTGATGGTGACGCCGAAGCGGCCGGTGTTGTGCAGCGTGAAGGCCGTGTCGAAGCTGTGACGGCGCCGGACCGCCGGGAAGAAGACGGGCCGGCCACTCGAGCCGGAGACGGGCTGCACGTCGGCGCCGATGCCCGGCCCGGGCGCATAGCCCGTGTCGAGCGCGCGCAACGGGGCGTACGAGCCGAGCCACAGCCACAGGCCGAGGACGACGACGGCGGCGACGACCACCACGCCGCCGGAGATCGCGACGGCGCGCCTAGCCACGGGCGGAGAGAAGCAGGTCGAGCATCAGCGCGGGATCGCGTCGGATCCTCTCACCGGCGGCGGTGTCGCGTTTCGCGAGATCGAGCGCGCGCGGGTCGGTGAGCGGTTTCAGGCGGCCCTCGCGGATGAGCGCCTCGTCGACGCCGCCGAGCCGGCCGCCGTACGTCGTATAGACGGGCACGCCGAGCGCGGCCGCCTCGCGATTCATCGTCCCGCCCGCAGAGACGACGACGTCGGCGAGTGCGATGAGGCTCTGCGCGTCCACCGCCTCCTCCGGGAGGATCACGGACGGTAGGGCGAGCCGGCGCACGTACTCCCGCTGCTCCTCCGTCCGCGGCAGTACGAACGCGTGCACGTTCTCGAGCCGGCCGAGGTGCTCGAGCGTCATCGGGAAGAGCGGATTCGAGTGGCGGTGGTAGAGGGAGACGTCCGGCGGCGGCCGCAGGACGACGAGCACGCGTGTGGGATCGACGCCGAAGCGCGGGAGGAGCGACGCGTCCGGCTCGAAGTCGGAGAGGTAGTACTCCTCCTTCAGGCCCGGGTATTGGACGAGCTTCGGCGGGCGCACGCCGTACTTCCTCAGGCGCTCGGGCGGGATCGCCTCGGGGACGACCACCTTCGTCGCGGCGCGGCAGCCGAGCTGGTGCTGGAGGGTCGCGAACTCGTAGTCGAACGTGTCCGAGCTCGGGATGCCGAGGCGGCGCGCGGTGAGACAGAGCTCGTGCGATCCGTGTGCGAGCGCGACGTCGAAGTCGCGATGCTTCGCCCACTGGTGCAGCGAGCGCATGCGGCCGGCCATCCGCCGCGCCTTCTGGAAGCGCGAGCGGCCGCCGTGCCGGCCGATGACCGCATCCGCGGCGAGCCCGTGCAGCTCGAGCAGTTGCAGCGTCTGCGCGTAGTCGCGCGCGGTGATCTCCACCTCGTCGCCGCGCCCACGCATGATCTCGATCAGCGGCCGGAACACGAGCACGTGCGCCGACGCCGTCATGTCGATCCAGACCCTCATGCGAGCAGCGCCTCCATGCGCGCCGAGCGGAGGAGCGGCGGGTCCTGCTCGACGTGGTGCGCGTACCAGAGCGTGAACGCGAGCAGCCCCCAGAGCTGGCGGCTGTTGTCGACGCGACGCGCGACGTGGTCGTCGATGAGCTTCGTCACCGGCTCCGGCCGGAAGAAGCCCTGGCGGCGCAGCGTGTCGGCCGAGAGCGTTTCACGCGCGAACGGCTCCAGCTCGCCGCGGAGCCATGCCGCCGCAGGGATCGAGAAGCCGCGCTTGCGGCCGTGCACGACCTCGCGCGGGAGGAGCGGCTCCGCCGCCTTCCGCAGGAGCACCTTCTTCGACAGGCCGCGCACGCGGAGCTTGCGCGGCAGCCGGAACGCGAAGTTCGTCACGATCGGGTCGAGGAACGGCACGCGTGCCTCGAGCGAGTTCGCCATCGACGCGCGGTCGGTCTTCACGAGCAGGTCGTCGACGAGATAGATCGCGAAGTCGACGTCCTGGAGGCGGGACAGCTCCTCCGCGCCCGCGGTGTCGTCGTAGCGCCCGCGATACACGTCGACCGGGTCGAACGGGCTGTGCCGCCCGGTGATCTCGGCGCGCACGTCGGCGGAGAAGATCTCCTTCCAGCCGTGGTGGCGCTCGAGCGGCGGCAGGTGCGCCGCGCGCACGAACCGCTTCGCGCGATATTCGAGCGAGACTCGTCCGCC
>DASXLN010000104.1:0-1638 GCA_036496165.1 Gaiellaceae bacterium
CCTCCGGGATCGCGTCGAGCAGCGCGCGCAGATCGGAGGGCGCGACGCACGGAACGTCGGCGTTGACGATGAGCGTCGCCCGCTCGGCCCCGGCGAGCGCGGCGCGGACCGCGGCTCCCTGGCCGCCGCCGGGATCGGCGACCGGCTCGGCGCCGAGCTCCCGCGCGAGCGCGGCGCCATCGTCGTCCGGCGTGACGACGACGGCCCGGCCGACGACGACCGCGGCGGCAAGGACGTCCGCGAGCATGGCGAGCGACAGCTCGCGGCGCGTTCGCCGCGGCGCGTCGAGCCGCGTCTTGCCCTCGGTGCCGGCGAACGGCACGACCACCGTCGTCATAGGGAGAGCGTAGTAGCGTGGCGCCGGTGAAGGTACGGGCGACCCGCGAGCTGCCCGGTCCCGCCTGGAGCGAGCTCGGCGAGATCGAGATCGCGCCGGTCGGCGAGCCGGGGCCTGACATCGAGGCGCTCGTCGTCACGAACGAGGCCGTCGACCTCGACCGGTACCCCTCGCTGCGCCTGATCGCGAACTACGGCGTCGGCTACGACCGCGTCGACGTCGCCGCCGCGGCGGCACGGGGCGTCGCTGTCACGAACACGCCGGGCGTCCTCGATGCGGCGACAGCAGACCTCGCGATCGCACTGATGCTCGCGGTCCGGCGAGGGGTGGTCGCGAGCGACCGCCTCGTCCGCTCGGGCAGGTGGGGGACGCACTGGTCTGCAGCACCCGTCCTCGGACGCGACCTTGCGGGGGCGACGCTCGGGATCGTCGGTCTCGGCCGGATCGGCTCTGCGGTCGCGCGACGCGCGGCGGCGTTCGACATGCACGTACGGCACATCCGCCGCGGCGGCGATCTCGACGAGCTGCTGCGCCACTCCGACGTCGTCTCCCTCCACGTCCCGCTCTCCGCCGAAACGCGCGGCCTGATCACGCGCGAGCGCCTCGCACGCATGCAGGACGGCGCGACGCTCGTGAACACCGCTCGCGGCGAGATCGTCGACGAGGATGCGCTCGTCGCAGAGCTCGTGTCCGGCCGCATCTCCGCAGGCCTCGACGTGTTCGCGCACGAGCCGCATGTTCCGCCGGAGCTGCTCGAGCTGCCGAACGTCGTCCTCACGCCGCACATCGGCAGCGGCACGGTCGAGACGCGCGCGGCGATGACCCGCGTCGTCGTCGAGAACGTCCTCGCGCTGGCGCGCGACGTGCCGCTTCCGAACGCGGTCGCGCCCTAGTAGGCCTGGCCGGGCCGGCCGGCCTTGATCCAGTCGCGCACCTCGAACCAGTGGCTCGACCGGAGCGCATCGGCGACACGTTCGTCCGTGTGCGGGGCGAAGAAGACGTTGTGCTCGAGGTCGCAGCAGATCGCGACGTCGGCGAGCGAGACGTCGCGAACGTGCATGAGCGCGTCAGCCGGGAGTTGTGCCTCGGCGACGGTGTAGTGCTTGAACTGGAGCTCGGGCGCGATCTCCATCAGGTCGGGCCAGTCCGGGCACGTGCGGCTGCTCACGACCACGTTCCTTCGAGGTGGACGAGCCCACGTCCTTCGTCGGCGGGGTAGACGACGAAGACGAGGGCATCGTCGAGCGAGTGGTACTGCGTCTCGCCGCGCTCGTCGCCGACGTCGAGGCGGAGGTGCAATC
>DASXLN010000105.1:0-13747 GCA_036496165.1 Gaiellaceae bacterium
CCGATTTGCAGGGCTTCTACGCGTACCACCAGTGCCTCACGGAGGCGTGGGACGGGCCGGCGGCGATCGCGTTCACCGACGGCCGCGTCATCGGCGCAACGCTCGACCGGAACGGGCTCCGCCCCGGGCGCTGGTACGAGACCGACGACGGCTGGGTCGTGCTCGCGTCGGAGACCGGCGTGCTCGACGACGCGCCGGAGCGGATCCTGCGCAAGGGTCGCCTGCAGCCCGGGAAGCTCTTCCTCGTCGACCTCGAGCAGGGTCGCATCGTCCCCGACGACGAGGTGAAGCGCGACATCGCAGGCCGCAGGCCGTATGCACAGTGGTACGCGGAGAACGTCCGGCACCTCTCCGATCTCCCGCCCGCGCGGACGCCGCCGGCGCCGCCGACCGAGCCGCTGCGCAGCCGCCAGCTGCTGTTCGGCTACGCGCAGGAGGACATGAAGGTCATGCTCGCGCCGCTCGCCCGCAACGGCGAAGAGGCGGTCGGCTCGATGGGGAACGACACGCCGCTCGCCGTCCTCTCGCAGCGGAAGCCGCTCCTCTACTCGTACTTCAAGCAGCTCTTCGCGCAGGTGACGAACCCGCCGATCGACTCGATCCGCGAGGCGTGCGTGATGAGCGTCGCCGCGAGCGTCGGCTCCGAGCGCAACCTGCTCGACGAGACGCCGGAGCATGCGCGCCAGCTCGTGATCGAGAACCCGATCCTCCGCGACGACGAGCTCGAGCGGCTGCGCCAAGTCGAGTCGGACGTCTTCCGCTCGCACACGATCGACATCACCTGGCCCGTGCGCGAAGGAGCCGACGGGCTGCAACGGGCACTCGGCGACATCTCCGCCGACGCCGACGCCGCGCTCGCCGCGGGCGCGAACATCCTCGTCCTCTCCGACCGCGCCGCCGGGCCGGACCGCGTCCCGATCCCGTCGCTCCTCGCGACGGCGGCAGTGCACCACCACCTCGTGCGCGAGGGAACGCGCCTGCAGGCGGGCATCGTCGTCGAGTCGGGCGAGCCGCGCAGCGTCCACTCGATCGCCGTGCTCGTCGGCTACGGCGCCGCCGCGGTGAACCCGTACCTGATGCTGGAGATGCTCGGCGACGACGAGTCGCGGGCGCGCGCGGTCAAGGGCATCGGCAAGGGCCTGCTCAAGGTGATGTCGAAGATGGGGATCTCGACGATCCCGTCGTACTGCGGCGCGCAGATCTTCGAGGCCGTCGGCCTCTCGCCCGAGCTCGTCGACCGCTACTTCACGTCGACGCCGTCACGCATCGGCGGCATCGGTCTGCGCCAGCTCGCCGAGGGGGCACTCGCCCGCCACGCGCGTGCCTATCCGGGCACCGGCGACGATCTGCTGCCGATCGTCGGCCTGTTCGCCTGGCGCCGCGAGGGCGAGCATCACCAATGGAACCCGGAGACGATCTCGCTGCTCCAGCACGCAGTGCGCTCGGGCAAGGCGGAGACGTACGAGGAGTACTCGCGTGTCGCAAACGGGGAGTCGGCGCGCCGCTCGACACTGCGCGGGCTCATGCGCTTCCGCTTTCCCGAGCAGAGCATCCCGCTCGACGAGGTCGAGCCCGCCGCGGAGATCGTCAAGCGCTTCTCGACCGGCGCGATGTCGCTCGGCTCGATCTCGCGCGAGGCGCACGAGACGCTCGCCGTCGCGATGAACCGCATCGGCGGACGGTCGAACACCGGCGAGGGCGGCGAGGATCCCGTGCGCTTCGGCGACGAGCGGCGATCGAAGATCAAGCAGGTTGCGTCCGGTCGCTTCGGCGTGAACGCGCGCTATCTCGCGAACGCGGACGAGCTCCAGATCAAGATGGCGCAGGGCGCGAAGCCGGGCGAGGGCGGCCAGCTCCCCGGCTACAAGGTCGACCAGTACATCGCGTCGGTGCGGATGACGACCCCCGGCGTCGGGCTCATCTCGCCGCCGCCGCACCACGACATCTACTCGATCGAGGATCTGAAGCAGCTCATCTACGACCTCCGCTGCGCGAACCCGAATGCGCGCATCTCGGTGAAGCTCGTCGCCGAGGTCGGCGTCGGGACGGTCGCCGCCGGCGTCGCGAAGGCAGGCGCGGACCACGTGCTGATCTCGGGGCACGACGGCGGAACGGGCGCGTCGCCGGTGTCGTCGATCCTCCATGCCGGCGTGCCGTGGGAGATCGGGCTCGCCGAGACGCAGCAGACGCTCGTTCGCAACGAGCTGCGCTCGCGCATCTGGGTGCAGACCGACGGGCAGATCAAGACGGGCCGCGACGTCGTCATCGCCGCGCTGCTCGGCGCCGACGAGATGGGCTTCGCGACGGCGCCGCTCATCGCGTCCGGCTGCGTGATGATGCGCGCCTGCCACCTGAACACGTGCCCGGTCGGGATCGCGACGCAGGATCCCGTCCTGCGCGCGAAGTTCGCGGGCAAGCCGGAGCACATCGTCAACTTCTTCTTCTTCGTCGCCGAGGAGGTGCGCGCACTCATGGCGCAGCTCGGCGTCGCCCGGTTCGAGGATCTCGTCGGGCGCGTCGATCTGCTCGACGCCGACGACGCACTGACGACATGGCGCGAGCGCGGCGTCGATCTGTCGAACATCCTCTACGTGCCCGACGGCGGCCCGCTCCGGCGCACCGAGCCGCAGGCGCCCGCGCTCGAGGACGCGCTCGACTGGTCGCTGCTCGGCGTCGAGGAGGGCGAGTTCGCGATCCGGAACGTCAACCGGACGGTCGGCGGCCTGCTCTCGCACCACGCGGTCACGCACGGTGCAGAGCCGCAGCGGCTGACGTTCCGCGGCTCCGCCGGGCAGTCGTTCGGCGCGTGGCTCGCGGAAGGGATCGAGCTGACGCTGATCGGCGACGCGAACGACTACGTCGGCAAGGGTCTGTCGGGCGGCGTGCTCGCGCTGCGACCACCGGAGACGGCGGCGTTCCGTGCCGAGGAGAACGTCATCGCCGGGAACACCATTCTTTACGGCGCGACGAGCGGGCGCGCGTTCTTCCGCGGCCTCGTCGGCGAGCGCTTCGCCGTGCGCAACTCGGGCGCGACCGCCGTGGTGGAAGGCGTCGGCGACCATGGATGCGAGTACATGACAGGCGGGATCGTCGTCGTGCTCGGCCCGACCGGCCGCAACTTCGCCGCCGGTATGAGCGGCGGCATCGCGTACGTGCTGCGGTCGTTCGCAGATCGATGCAACCGCGAAATGGTCGACCTCGAAGAGCTCACCGACGACGACATGCGGGTCGTGCGCGCGCTCGTCGGCGAGCATCGCGAGCGCACCGGGTCGACGCTCGACGTCGATTTCGGCGCCTTCGTGAAGGTGATGCCGCATGAGTACCGGCGCGCGCTCGAGGACGGCGCTGTCTCGACGGGCGGCGAAGGCTTCTACACGCGCGAGACCGAAGAGGCCGCAGCGTAATGGGCGAGCTCGGCGCCTTCCTCAAGATCGCGCGCGCAGAGACGCCGGAGCGCCCGCCGGGCGAGCGGGTCGGCGACCACCGCGAGTTCGTGCGCACGCTGCCGCTCGTCGAGTTGCGCGAGCAGGGCGCGCGCTGCATGGAGTGCGGCGTGCCCTTCTGCCACAGCGGCTGCCCGCTCGGGAACCTCATTCCCGACTGGAACGACCTCGTCTACCGCGACCGCTTCCGCGAGGCGCTCGACCAGCTCCATCGCACGAACAACTTCCCCGAGTTCACCGGCCGTCTCTGCCCGGCGCCATGCGAAGCGGCGTGCGTGCTCGAGATCGACGAGGGCAACGCGGTGACGATCAAGCAAATCGAGCTCGCAATCGTCGACCGTGGCTGGGACGAGGGCTGGATCGTGCCGCGCCCGCCTGCACGGCGCACGGGCAAGGGCGTCGCCGTCGTCGGCTCGGGCCCCGCCGGGCTCGCGTGCGCGCAGCAGCTCAACCGTGCCGGCCACTCGGTGACGGTGTTCGAGCGCGACGAGGCGGGCGGCGGCCTCCTCCGCTTCGGCGTGCCCGACTTCAAGATCGAGAAGCGCGTCGTCGAGCGGCGGCTGCAGCAGCTGCGCGACGAGGGCGTCGAATTCCGATTCGGGACCGACGTCGACGGGCCGCTCGCGGGCTTCGACGCGACCGTGCTCGCGACCGGCTCGCGCGTCCCCCGCGATCTCCCCGTGCCGGGACGCGAGCTCGGCGGCGTCCACTTCGCGATGGAGTACCTCTACGGCCGCAACCGTGCGGTCGCCGGGACGGCCGCGGCCCCGATCTCGGCGGCCGGCCGGCATGTGGTCGTCATCGGCGGCGGCGACACCGGCGCCGACTGCGTCGCGAGCGCGCACCGTGAAGGCGCCGCGTCGGTGACGCAGATCGAGCTGCTCGGAGAGCCGCCGGAGAAGCGGCCCGACGATCTAACGCCGTGGCCGCTGTGGCCGATGAAGCTGCGCACGTCGTACGCGCTCAAAGAGGGCGGCGACCGCAGCTTCGCCATCTCGACGACCGGCCTCTCCGGGAACGGCAACGTGCAGCAGATCCACTGGCTGCAGAACAGCGGCGCTCCGCCGTTCGACCCGGTGCCCGACACCGACGAGTCGCACCCGGCGCAACTCGTGCTGCTCGCCATGGGCTTCACGGGGCCGGAGCCGGCGCTGCTCGACGCACTCGGCGTCGAGCGCGACCCACGCGGCAACTGCGCAGCACCGACGTTCGAGACGAGCGTCCCCGGCGTCTTCGCCGCCGGCGACGCGCGCCGCGGCCAGTCGCTGATCGTGTGGGCGATCGACGAGGGCCGCAGGTGCGCCAAGGCGGTGGACGAGTACCTTCAGTAGGGTCCCCGTCATGACGAAGACGATCGGCTTCGTCGGCCTCGGGAACATGGGTGGGAACATGGCCGCGCGGCTGATGTCGGCCGGATACACGGTCTACGGCGAGTCGCGGACACGCGAGCGCGCGCAGCACCTGATCGACGAGGGGCTGCAGTGGCGCGACACCGCGCGCGAGGTCGCCGAGTCGAGCGAGATCGTCTTCACGTCGCTTCCCGACGACGACGCGCTGAAAGACGTCTCCGAGAGCCTGCTCTCCGGCCTCGCGAGCGGGAAGGTGTGGGTCGACGTCAGCACGGTCAGCCCGCGCGCCAGTCGCGAGCTGGCGGCGAAGGCGCGAGGGCGCGGCGCGGAGATGCTCGATGCGCCTGTCTCCGGGAGCGTGCCGCAGGTGCAGTCGGGGACGCTCACGATCATGGTCGGCGGTGACGAGAACGCCTACCGCGAGGTCGAGCCGGTGCTACGTGAGCTCGGGACGCCGACGCACGTCGGCGGCAACGGGCACGGGCTCGCGCTCAAGCTCGCGATCAACATCAGCCTCGCCGTGCAGATGCTCGCCTTCTCCGAAGGGCTGCTGCTCGCGGAGACCGACGGCGTCGATCGCGAGCTGGCGGCGAAGGTGATGTCGGAGAGCCCGATCGGCTCGCCGATGTTGAAGGCACGGGTGCCGCTGGTCCTCGACCTGCCGGACGAGGCCTGGTTCACCGTCGGATTGATGGAGAAGGACATCCGGCTGGCCGAGTCGCTCGGCGAGGAGATCGGCGTACCGGTTCCCACAGCCGCCATCGCCGACGAGTGGTTGACTCGCGCCCGCGAGCTCGGTTACGAGAACCGCGACATCGCTGCCCTGTACGAGACGCTCAGGCGTCGCGCCTGACGAGCAGCACCGCGGCGACGGCGACCGTGAAGGCGACATAGCCGAGGGAGACGGCGAGGCCGCCCGCCGGAGAGAGGCTGTGCGTGCCGTGCGTCAGCTGGAAGATCGACCGGAACGCGCTGTTCGGGATCCACGGGTTGATCGCGTTCTGCCAGCTCGTCGGGAAGACGTTGAGCAGCGGCGGGATGACGAAGAAGAGGGCGACGAAGGATGCGATGCCGCCGGCCGTGTTGCGCACGATCGCGCCCATCGCCATGCAGAAGACGCCGAAGAGCATGAGATAGACGGCGCCGCCGGCGACCGAGCGGAAGACGCCGTGCGCCGAGAGCGAGGTCTGGAGGATGTGGTGCTTGTCGAGGATCGCCTGGCTGGCCCAGAACGCGACCAGCGTCGAGGGCAGCATGAGCACGAACGACACGACCGCGAAGACGACGATCTTCGCCCAGAGCACGGGCAGACGCTTCGGCACGGCCGTGAAGCTCGCGCGGATCATCCCGGTCGCGTACTCGCCGGTGATGACGAGGACGCCGAGCACGCCGATCGCGAGCTGCGACAGGTTGACGCCGGCGAGCGCGATGTCGAGCGGGTGTCGATCCGCGCGCTCGTGCGGCGACATGCTGCCCCAGTGCGACGACGTCACGGCCGCGAAGATCGCCGGCAGGCCGATGGTGAGCACGATGGCGACGAGGAGCGACCAGCGCGTCGACCGCAGCGAGTGGAGCTTCGTCCACTCGGACACGATCACGCGCAGCTGTGTGACGCGGCCCTTGACGGTGAGCGGCGGAACGGTCGGGGCGGCAATGGCGCTCACGCCGCCACCTCCGCCCTGAACTCGACGTCGTCGCGGGTCAGTTCCATGAACGCCTCCTCGAGCGAGGCCTGGACGAGCATGAGCTCGTGCAGGACGATGCCGTTTGCCGCGGCGACGTCGCCGACCTTGTCGGTCGTGATGCCGCTGATCTCGAGCACGCCGGGCTCCTCGCTCGTGACGGAGATCCCGTCGCCGAGGACGAGATCGCGGAGCGCCGTCGCCTGCGGCGAGCGCACGCGCACGATCGCGCCCGAGGCGCGCTTCACGAACTCCTCGACGCTCGTGTCGGCGATGAGCTTCCCGCGCCCGATGACGATCAGATGGTCGGCGGTGACCGCCATCTCGCTCATCAGGTGCGAGGAGACGAAGACTGCGCGCCCTTCGGCGGCGAGCCCCTTCAACAGCGTGCGAATCCAGTGGATGCCCTCGGGGTCGAGTCCGTTCACCGGCTCGTCGAGCAGCAGCGTGTGCGGATCGCCGAGGAGAGCGGTGGCGATACCGAGCCGCTGCCCCATGCCGAGCGAGAACTTTCCCGCGCGCTTGCGCGCGACCTCGTGCAGGCCGACCAGGTCGATGAGCTCGTCGACGCGCTTGCGGCCGATGCCGTGCGTCTGAGCGAGCGAAAGCAGGTGGTAATACGCGGAACGGCCGGTGTGCACCGAGCGCGCCTCGAGCAGCGCGCCGACCTCGTGGAGCGGCGCCTTGTGGTCGCGGTAGTGCTTGCCGTTGACGGTGACGTCGCCGCTCGTCGCGCGGTCGAGGCCGAGGATGAGGCGCATCGTCGTCGACTTGCCCGAGCCGTTCGGCCCGAGGAAGCCGGTGACGATACCGGGCTTGACCTCGAACGAGAGGCCGTCGACGGCGCGCTTGTCGCCGTAGTCCTTGGTGAGACCCTTTGCGTCGATCATGCTTCGCACCGTAGCCTCGGCGGTCTCCGCCCCAGGGACGAAACCGCCTCATCCAAAAGGATGAGGCTCAGCCCAGGCGGACGCCGTCGGCCGGGTCGAAGAGGTGCGCCTCCGCGGCCAGGGGACGGAGAAAGACGCGGGCCTCGCGATCCGGTGCGTTCTTCGCTGCAGCACGGGCGACGAGCTTCGTCTCGACGCCACCGATCTCGGCGCTGCAGAAGATGTATGCGTCCGCTCCGATCTCCTCGACCACGTCGACACGGGCCGGGATTCCCTCCGTCGCCAGCTCGAGCGACTCCGGCCGCACGCCGACGATGAGCGACCTCAGGCCGTTCGCCGATGCGGGGATGGCGACACCGCCGAGACTGACGGACCCGTTCGCGACGTCGACCGCCATGAGGTTCATCGCCGGCGAGCCGATGAAGCCTGCGACGAACGTGTTGACCGGACGCTCGTACAGCACGCGCGGCGCATCGCATTGCTGGAGGCGCGCGTTGTGCATGACGGCGACGCGATTCCCGAGCGTCATCGCCTCCGACTGGTCGTGCGTGACGTAGACGGTGGTGACGCCGAGGCGCGACTGGAGCGCGGCGATGTCGGCGCGCATCTGCACACGGAGCTTCGCGTCGAGATTCGAGAGCGGCTCGTCCATGAGGAAGACGCTCGCCGCGCGCACGATCGCACGGCCCATCGCGACGCGCTGGCGCTGGCCGCCCGACAGCTGCCCCGGCTTGCGCTCGAGGTACTCGGTGAGGCCGAGCATCGCTGCCGCCTCCTGCACACGCTGCTCGCGCTCGGCTTTCTTCACGCGCGCGATCTTCAGCGGGAAGCCGATGTTCGCCGCAACGGTGAGGTAGGGATAGAGCGCGTAGTTCTGGAAGACCATCGCGATGTCCCGTTCCTTGGGCGCGTCGTCGGTGACGTCGCGACCGCCGATGAACACGGAGCCCGCCGTGACCTCCTCGAGACCCGCGAGCATGCGCAGTGCGGTGGTCTTGCCCGAGCCCGACGGGCCGACGAGCACCATGAACTCGCCGTCCTCGATCGCGAGGTCGAGCGCGTCCACGGCCGGCGCGTCGCTTCCCGGGTAGACGCACGTCGCCTGGTCGTACCGAACGTCAGCCAACGGGAACCACCTCCAACGCCGCGCGGACGCGGTCATAGGCCTCGGGCTCGGCGCCGAGGGCGTCGAGCGCGAGCAGCGCGGCTCCGAGGATCGGCGGAACGGAGGTCGCGTGCACGGTGACCCAGGCGCCGACCTCGGCGAGGCCGCGCTCGATCGCGTCGAGGAGGCTGGCCGTCGGATGACGGAGCAGCCCCCCGCCGAGGATGACCTCCACCGGCTCGCGCTCGAGGCCGAGCCGCGTGATGGCAACGCGCGCCAGCGCGACCACCTCCGCGGCGAGATGGTCGACGATCGCCGCGGCAACCGCGTCGTCGGCCGCTGCTGCGAACACGACCGGGGCGAGCTCGATCGCGCGCCCGCCGTCGATGCGCCCGAAGTGCACGGCCTCTGCGAGCTCGCTCGGCGTCGCCAGCCCGAAGTGCGCGGGAACGAGCCGCTCGAGCTCGGTCTTCGGGCCGCGGCCATCCTCGCTCCGCGCGGCCGCCCACACCGCGTCGCGGCCGACGTCGACACCGCCGCCCCAGTCGCCGGTCGTCCACCCGAGGGCCCGGAACCGCTGCTGGCGGCCATCGGGAGCGACGCCGACGCAGTTGATGCCGGCGCCGCACACGACCGCGACGCCCCATCCCCGGTCGGTTCCCGCACGGAGGACGGCGAACGTGTCGTTGTCGACCGAAACGCGCGTTGCCCACCCGCGACGCTCGATCGCAGCCCGCACGGCGTCCTCCTCGGAGGTAAAGTCGACGCCCGCGAGCAAGAGCTCCGCGGCCTCGACGGGAAGCTCCATGCCGTCGAGCAGGCCCTCGATCACGGCGAGCGCGCCGTCGACGCCGAGGTGCTGCGGCGAGCTGCCCGGGCCGCGCGCGCTGGCGACGAGCTCGCCGTCCTCGCGCACGAGCGCGAGGTCGGTCTTCGAGTTGCCGCCGTCGACCGCGATCGCGTGCCTCATCTGTGGACGCCTTCCACGAGGAGACTGTCGACGAGCGCGTCGACGCGGTCGATCTGCCCGACGAGCGGATGCGCGAGCAGCGCATTCCGGGCAGTGGTCGAGTCGCGCGTCACCGCCGCCTCGGCGGTGAGGCGCTCGTACGCGGCGACGTGCTGGACGAGGCCGAGGAGCTCGGGCGCGAGCGGCGGCTGGGGCAACGGGCGGGGCCCGTCCGCGCCCACGCGGGCGGGCACCTCGACGACGTCGTCGTCTTGCAGGCCGGCGAGCGTGCCGTCGTTGCGCACGTCCATGACGTGCACGGTGTCGTCGTTGCGATGGAGCGACGCGACGAGGCCGACGGCGGCCTCGCTGTAGTGCGCGCCGCCGCGCTGATCGAGAAGCGCCGGCTTCTCGGCGAGCGCCGGGTCGCGGTACATCTCGAGCAGCCGGCGCTCGATCTCCGCCACGGTCTGCGCGCGAGGGACGCCGTCGCGCTGCTCGGCGAGCACACGATCGTGCGCGTAGAAGTAGTGGAGGTAGTACGAGGGGATCGCGCCGAGGTCGTCGAGGATGCTGCGCGGCATCGCGATGTCTTCGGCGATCGCGTCGCCGTGCTCGGCGACGAGATCTTGGAGGACGTCGTTGCCGTCGAGCCGGACCGCGCGGATCCACGTCAGGTGGTTGAGGCCGACCTGGTCGACGTCGATGCGCGCGAGCTCGACACCGAGGAGGCGCGCGAAGAGGTACCGGAAGCCGATCGCGACGTTGCAGAGGCCGACGGCACGATGCCCCGCGTCGAGCAGCGCACGCGTGACGATGCCGACGGGGTTCGTGAAGTCGACGATCCACGCGCCGGGCGCGGCGCGCTCGGCGGCGCGCTCGGCGATCTCGAGCGCGACCGGGACGGTGCGCATCGCCTTTGCGAAGCCGCCGGCTCCGGTCGTCTCCTGCCCGATGCAGCCGCAGCGCAGCGGCACCGTCTCGTCGCGAAGGCGTGCCTGCTGCCCGCCGACGCGCAGCTGGAAGAGGATGAACGACGCGCCGTCGACGGCACGGTCGAGATCGCCCGTGCGGACGAGTGCGCCGCCGTAGTCCACGCGCGCGAGCATGCGCTCGGCCAGGCCGCCCACGACCTCCAGGCGCTCGGCATCGATGTCGTGCAGGACGACCTCGTCGACCGACAGGCTCGAGAGGTGCGAGACGAGCTCGGGCGTGTACGTCGAGCCCGCGCCGATCACGGCGAGCTTCATCCCTTCACCCCCGTAAGCGTCACGCCTTCGACGAACGCGCGCTGCGCGAGGAAGAAGAGGACGATCACGGGCGCCATCACGAGGAGCGTCGCCGCCATCGTCAGGTTCCACTGCACCTGGTGAAGGGAGCGGAACTCGGAGAGGCCGATCGACAGCACCCAGTGGTGTGCCGATTCGCCGGAATAGAGGAGCGGCAGGAAGAAGTCGTTGAACGTGTACAGGAACGAGAAGAGCGCCACGGCGGCGATCGCCGGCTTCGCGAGCCGCGCGACGACCGTCGTCAGGATGCGGAGCTCGCCGCAGCCGTCGACGCGCGCCGCATCCATGTACTCCTCCGGAATCGTGAGGAAGAACTGGCGGAGCAGGAAGATCGAGAAGGCGTCGCCGAACCAGTTCGGGATGATCACCGGCCAGAGCGTCCCGATGAAGTTGAAGCCGAACGGGTGGAACTTCGCCCACATGACGTAGAGCGGGACGACCGTCACCTGCGGTGGCAGCATCAGCGCCACGAGGACGACCATGAACGCGGCCGTCCGTCCCCGCCAGCGCAGACGCGCGAGCGCGTACGCGACCGGGACGCTCGAGAGGACGACGCCGAGCGTCGCGAGCACCGAGTACTCCATCGTGTTCAGCGTCCAGCGCCACAGCGGCGCCTTCGTGAACACGTCGACGAAGTTGTGCCACGCGAACGGGTGCGGCCAGAGGTTCGCCGACAGCGCCTGGTCGTTCGTCATCAGCGCGGTGAGCGTGATGAAGGCGAACGGCGCGAGGAACGCGATCGAGGCGGCGATGAGGAGGCTGTGGTTCGCGATCGCGACCAGGAGCCGCTTGCGGCGGACGCGCGCAGGCGGGCGGCGGCGGACGATCGGCGCGGCGATGCCGACGGCGCTCATCGCGCTCCCACGTGCACCCAGCGGCGCGAGTTCAAGACGATGACGAGAGTCACGGCGAACGAGACGACGAGCAGGAACATCGCCATCGCCGACGCGTATCCCATCTGGAAGTCGGTGAAGCCGTGCTGGTACAGCAGCACGGGATAGAAGAGCGTCGAGTCGAGCGGGTACCCGAGGCTGACCGCGGTGACGTCGGCCGCCTGCGACGCCTGGCCCGAGGCGACGCCGGCAGCGACGTACGCCTGGGTGAAGTACTGGAGGCCCTGGATGATCCCGAGAATCAAAGCGAAGAGGATCACCGGGCTGATCGACGGCAGCGTCACGTAACGGAGCCTCTGCAGGGGCCCGGCGCCGTCGAGCTGCGCCGACTCGTACAGCGTCCTCGGGACGTCGAGCACCGCCGCGAGGAAGATGATCATCGTGTTGCCCACGCCCCAGATGCCGAGCAGCACGAGGGAGGGCTTCGCCCACTGAGGGTCCTGGAACCACAGCGGGCCGGAGATGCCGAGGTGGCCGAGGATCGTGTTCACCGGGCCTGTCGCCGGGTTGAGGATGAAGACGAAGCCGAGCGTCGCCGCAACGGGCGGTGCGAGCGCCGGCAGATAGAAGATCGTCCGGAAGATGCCGACGCCCTGGCGCGCGCGCGCGAGCATGAGTGCGAGGCCGAACGCCGACAGCACCTGCAGCGGGACGAGGACGGCGATGAGCCACAGCGTGTTCTTCACCGCCGTCCACGTCTGCGGGTCGACCGTGAACAGGTAGCGGTAGTTCGCGAGCCCGACCCATCGCGGTGACGACAGCAGGTCGTAGTGCGTGAGCGACAGGTACGCGCTCGCAACGAGCGGATACCCGAAGAAGATGGAGAAGCCGACGAGCCAGGGGGACATGAGGAGGAGCACGAGACGGCGCCTCCGCCACGCCGCTCGCCTCCTGGCTCGCCGGCGCTCCATCGGTACGGCGACGGCCTCTACGGCACGCCTCCGCCCTTGGCCTGTGCGACCTGTGCGTCGAGCTGCTTGTCGAGGGTGGCCAAGCCGGAGGCGAGGTTCTTCGCCTGCCCGGCCTGCCACTTCGTCGCGAAGTTCTGCACCGCGTTCGTGTACGACGCGCCCGACGCCTCGATCGGCGACGTCCCCGATTTCGGGTTCGCGAAGATCTTGAGGAACGTCGCGAAGTGCTGATCGGGAACGAGCTCCTTCGAGTGCGTCGACGCGGTCGTCGACGGCACGTTCTTGATCGCGTTGGAGAACTCCGCCAGCGCGTGCGTGTTCGTCGTCACGTACTTGACGAAGTCCCACGCCTGCTGCGTGTGCTTCCCGTTCTTCGGGATGCCGATGATCGTCCCGTTGATGTACCCGGAGCCGTACAGGCTCGGAGTCGCGGCCGGCATCGGCGCGGTCCCGTAGTCGAGCGTCGGGTGCTCCGCCTTGATGAACGCGACGCGCCACTCGCCGTCGAGGTTCATCGCCACCTTGCCGACCTCGAACGCGTTCGAGGCGGAGAACTCGTCACCGAGCCCGGCCTGGAACTTCACGAGGTTCTTGTACCCGTACCAGTCGACCATCTGCTTCTGCCACGTGAGCCACTTCGACCAGGCGGAGTCGGTCGCGAGATGCGCCTTGCCGCTCGAGTCGGTGTACGTCCCGCCCCAGGGCAGGATCCAGCGCTCGGGGACGTTCTCGTAGAAGCCGATGAACGGGTCGATGCCGACCTGCTTCAGCGAGCCGTCCGGGTTGCGGACGGTGAGCTTCTTCGCGTCGGCCGTGAGCTCCGCGATCGTCTTCGGCGGCCCCGAGATGCCCGCCTTCTTGAACAGCGTCTTGTTGTAGTAGAGGCCGTACGCGTCCGCGAGCAGCGGCAGCGCGCACTTCTTGCCGCCGTACTGCGTGTAGTAGTTCGTCGTCGCCGGGAACATCGACGTGCTGATCCCCGACTGCTTCATCAGCGACGTCAGGTCGATCCAGCCGCCCGTCCCGCAGTAGATGCCGACGTCGTACGAGTTGAACGAGCTGACGACGTCCGGTGCGGTGCCTGCCCGAATGGCAGCGACGATCTTGTCGTCGTTGATGCTGCCGACGACGCTCAGGGCGACGTCGGGATTTGCCTTCTGATACTCGGCCGCGAGCTTCTTGAACGCGGCGAGCTCGCGTGCGCTCCACCCGACCCAGACCGTGAGCTTGGTCGGC
>DASXLN010000106.1:0-11708 GCA_036496165.1 Gaiellaceae bacterium
TCTAGGAGCACACGTGGCAAGAGAGAGAACGCAGCAGCAGCAAGGTCGCAAGCGCCCCGGTGGGCCGGCGACCGCGATCAAGCGGAGGAACTGTTACTTCTGCAAGGACAAGATCACGGAGATCGACTACAAGAACGTGAACCAGCTCCGCCGATACATCTCCGAGAAGGGGAAGATCCGCAGCCGCCGCATCACGGGCGCCTGCCGGCGGCATCAGGTGCAGATCGCTCAGGCAGTGAAGCGGGCACGCGAGATGGCGCTGCTGCCGTACGTCGCAGAGGGCCAGGACGACCGCGAGCGCGGCGGCGGACGTCGCGATCGCGGCGACAGGGACAGGGACCGCTGATGGACGTCATCCTGCTCGAGGACGTCGACAAGATCGGTCTGCGCGGAGACGTCGTCTCGGTTGCGCGCGGCTACGCGCGCAACTTCCTCTTCCCGCGGCGGCTCGCGCAGGAGGCGAGCGACGCGCGCGTCGCCGAGCTGCACAAGCGCGAGTCCCAGCGTGCGCGGCACGAGGCGTCGAACGCCGAGCAGGCCGAGGCGATCGCGAAGACGTTGCGCGAGACCGTCCTGCGCTTCGAGGTGAAGGCAGGGCCGACGGGCTCGCTCTTCGGCTCGGTGACGCCGACGAACATCGCCGACGAGATCTGGCGCACGGGCAAGATCCGCGTCGACCGCCGCAAGATCGACCTCGACAACATCAAGCGCATCGGCCGCTACGCGGTGCCGATCGACGTCTTCCAGGACGTGCGCGTCGAGGTGAAGACGCTCGTCGTCCCGGAGGGCGGTGAGCTGCCGTCCGACGAGGAGCTCGAGGCAATGGAGGCGGCGGAGCTGGCCGCGCAGCAGGCCGCCGCGACGCCCGAGTCCGGGCCGGCCGAGGAGCTCGAGCTCGAGACCGAGGAGATCGATCCCGGTCCCGAGGACGTCGCGGTCGAGTCCGCGTCCGACGACTTCGACGAGACCGTCGAAGCTGCGGCCGCGAACGACGAGCTCTAGCCGCAGTCTCCACACCCCTTGTGGACGCGCCGGGGAATTCCCGGAGAAGTTCCCGCATGCAGCGGTGAATCTGTCCACAGCCGCACCGTCCGACGCTGGTGCGATGATCGTTGATTCCCCTGCAAATGGCACAAAAAGACGTGTTCACAACGGACCCTTCACCACCTGGCGACAGGGCCGTTTCCATGCTGGAATCGGGACGCATGGCTCAGTTGGCTCCGGTGGCGTCTGCGGCGCCCGTTCCCCCACAAAACTTGGAAGCCGAGTAATCGGTCCTCGGCGCGATGATGATCTCCCCCGGCGCGATCGGGGCGGTCAGCGAGATCGTCGACGCGGGCGATTTCTACCGGGAATCGCACGCGAAGATCTACCGGGCGGCCGTCGCGCTGTACGCGAAGGGGGAGCCGGTCGACGCGATCACGCTCACCGACATGCTCGAGGAGCGGGGCGAGCTGGATGCCGTCGGCGGGCGCGTCCGCCTGCACGAGCTGGCCGCACTCGTGCCCGCGACGGCGAACGCGGCGCACTACGCGCGCATCGTCCACGAGACGGCGACGCTGCGCGGGCTCATCCGCGCCGGCGGCGAGATCGCGCGGCTCGGCTGGGAGCGGCCGGGCGAGACGGGAGACCTCGTCGACCAGGCGGAGCAGATCCTCTACGACCTCTCGCAGCAGCGCGTCACCGGCGAGTGGTCGGAGATCGAGTCGCTGCTGAAGGAGAGCTTCGAGCGCATCACGACGCTGTACGAGTCCGGCGTCGACCTCACCGGCACGCCGTCCGGCTTCAAGGACCTCGACCGCCTCACCTCCGGGTTCCAACCCGGGAACCTCATCATCGTCGCGGCGCGACCGTCGATGGGGAAGTCGGCGCTCGCGCTCTGCATCGCCGCGAACATGGGCGTCCGCCACAACGTCCCGGTCGGCATGTTCACGCTCGAGATGTCGAAGTCCGAGGTGACGCAGCGGCTCATGTGCAGCGAGGCGAAGGTCGAGTCGCAGCGGCTTCGCAACGGCAAGCTCCAGCAGGACGACTGGCCGCGCCTCACCGCCGCGTGCGACAAGCTCGCGAAGGCGCCGATCTACGTCGACGACACCGGCCTCCTCAACATGATGGAGGTGCGGTCGAAAGCGCGGCGGCTGAAAGCGCGCCACCCGAACCTCGGGCTGATCATCGTCGACTACCTCCAGCTGCTGACGCCGTCGCACCGGCGCGACAGCGACGGGCGCGTGCAGGAGGTCTCGGAGATGTCGCGAAGCCTGAAGATCTTGGCGCGCGATCTCGACGTCCCGATCCTCGCGCTGTCGCAGCTCTCCCGCGCCGTGGAGCAGCGCACCGACAAGCGGCCGATCCTCTCCGACCTCCGCGAGAGCGGCTCGATCGAGCAGGACGCCGACCTCGTCGCCTTCGTCTATCGCGACGAGTACTACAACGAGGACTCGGACCAGCAGGGGCTCGCGGAGGTCATCCTCGCGAAGCACCGCAACGGCCCGACCGACGCGATCAAGCTCTCGTTCCTGAAGCGGTACGCGAAGTTCTCCGACCTGGCCGCGGCATGAGCTCCGAGCCGGTCCAGGTGCTGACCGTCTCGGGCGCCACGACCGCCTTCACGGCCGTCTGCGAGATCTGCCTCGGCATCGACACCGCCGTCGGCTTCACGGCCTCGACCTTCGCCGGGCGGCTCGACCTCGACCTCGACGAGGGCGTCTTCCTCTGCCGCCGCGGCCACCAGGTCAGCGTCGTCCGCATCGATCCACCCGCCGCAGCCGAGATCGCGGCCGCCTGAAATCCGGTACCCGCGATGCCGCGTATGGACGGCATGGGCGAACCCATCGCGGGGGCGCGCCCCACCGAGCCGGGACGTCTCCAACGAGGCCTCCCGGCTCACTTTCTACTCGGGTTCGCGATCGCCTCGATCGGTGGGCCGCTCGCCCTCCTTTCGTTTGCCGCCCCGACGGCTGACGGCCTCGTCGTTCTCCTCGCGCTCCTCGTCTTCGTCGCGCCACTCGCGATCTGGGTCGCGTTCTCGGGACGGATCGCCTCCGCCGGCGGGCTGAGCGCCTTCGTCGAGGCGGCGGCCGGCCGGCCGGCAGCAGTAGCGCACGCGTGGATCTGGGCGCTCGCGTACTTCCTCTACCTGCCGTACACGATCACGTTCGTCGTCTACGACCTGCTGCCGCCGGTGTTCCCGGGCATCCACGCCTATCGCGCGGCGCTCGAGCTGCTCGTGCCGGTCGTGATCGCCGGGCTCGTCTTCCTGCCGGTGCGAGCGGTGCTCGCGGCGCTCGGCATCCTCGGTGCGGCGCAGGTGGTCGCGCTGCTCGTCGTCGGGGGCTTCGAGCTCAGCCATGCCGGCGCGAGCTTCGCCTCGCATCCCGAGCTCGACGCGACGGGCCGTGCGACCGGCGGGGCCGCACTTCTCTTCGTCTGTGCGAGCCTGCCGCTGTACTTCGGCGCAGAGGTGCGCGGCGGTGGGCGCACGATGCAGCGCACCCTCGTCGCCTCGCTGGCGATCGTCGGCGCCGCCTTTCTCGTCTCCGCGATCCCGCTCGGCGCGGTCCCCGAGTCCCTGCGGAACGCGCCGGTGCCCGGGGCAGCGATCGCCCGGGCGTACTCGGGGCGGGGCCTCGAGATCGTCGTCGGACTGCTCACCGCCGGCGGCACGCTCGCGCTCGTCGTGGCCGAGTACCTCGCGCTCGCCCGGCTTCTGCGCTGGCTCCACGGGATCCCGCTGCGGACGTCCTACGCCTGGATCGCGGTGCCGTTCATCGCACTCGACGCGATCTCGCTCGTCAATCCCGACCGCTTCTACGACGACGCGCTCAAGCCCTCGCTCGGCGCCCTCTTCGTCTCGCAGCTCGTCGTCTTCCTCGTGTTTCCGCGCTTCCGCCGCAATGTGGCCGCCCTGGCTGCCGCCCTCATCGCCTCAGGCCTTGCGGGCTGGGGGTTGTACACGTTGATCGCCGGGTCAGCCGCAACCTAGGGCACACTTCCTCCCGTGCCCGCGACCGTCGTCGTCGGAGCGCAGTGGGGCGACGAAGGCAAGGGAAAGATCGTCGACCTGCTCGCCCAGCAATCGGATCTCGTCTGCCGCTACCAGGGCGGCCCGAACACGGGGCACACCATCGTCGTCGGCGACGAGACGTTCAAGATCCGCCAGATCCCGACGGGGATCATCAACCGCAAGCCGTGCGTCGTCGGCAACGGCTGCGTCATCGATCCCGAGGTGCTGATCGGCGAGCTCGACCAGTTCACCGCGCTCGGTTATCCCGTCGAGGAGGTGTACGTCTCCGGGAACGCGCACCTGATCATGCCGTGGCACGTCGCCATCGACCAGGCGAGCGAGCGCCGCCTCGGCAAGCTCCAGATCGGCACGACGAAGCGCGGCGTCGGCCCCGCGTACGCGGACAAGGCATCGCGCATCGGCATCCGCGTGCAGGACGTCCTCGACCCGAAGATCCTGCGGCAGAAGATCGAGGTCGCGCTCGCCGAGAAGAACCTCTGGCTCGAGCGCATCTACGACGTCGAGCCGTTCGACCTCGAGGAGGTCGCGAGCCGGTACGAGGTGTACGCGAGCCGACTGAGACCGCACGTCGCCGACACGTCGCTCATCGTCGACGAGGCGCTGCGAGCCGGCAAGGACGTCCTCTTCGAGGGCGCGCAGGCGACGCTGCTCGACCTCGACCACGGCACGTATCCGTTCGTCACCTCGTCGAACCCGACCGCGGCGGGCGCCGCGATCGGAACGGGGATCGGCCCGACGCGCATCGACACGGTCATCGGCGTCGCGAAGGCGTACGTCACGCGCGTCGGCGAGGGACCGTTCCCGTCGGAGATCCCAGAGCCGGAGCAGTCGCGCATCCGCGAGCTCGGCGGCGAGTTCGGCACGGTCACCGGGCGCAGCCGCCGTTGCGGCTGGCTCGACCTCGTCGCGCTCCGCTATGCGGTGCGCGTGAACGGCCTCGACCGCCTCGCGCTCACAAAGCTCGACGTGCTCTCGCACTTCGCCGAGATTCCCGTCTGCGTCCGGTACCGCCTACCGGATGGGACCGAGACCCAGCACTTCCCCGCCCACCAGAGCGACTTCCATGCGGCGCAGCCGGTGCTCGAGACGCTCGCCGGCTGGCAGGACGACCTCGAGGGCTGCTCGACGGTCGCCGAGCTGCCCGATGCGGCGCGCGCCTACGTCGACTTTGTCGAGCGCGAGCTCGACGTCGCGGTCACGCTGGTCGGCACCGGCGCCGAGCGCGAAAGCGTCCTCACGCGCGCGTAGAGCGCGCGGCCCAGGCGCGGCCGGTGAGCGTGAACGGGCCTTCGGGCTCGTCCAGCTGACGGAAGAGCTCGGCGCGCGCCGCCTGGAGCTGTTCCCCATCGAGCGACGCAACCCACGCGCCGGCCGGGCCGGCACCACCGAGCAGGGAACTCCAGAGGTCCTCGAAGTCGGCGTACTCCGCCTCGACCTCGAGCAGCTCGACCTCGGCGCCGTCGCCGAACAGCTGCTCGATCTCCTCGCGCGACCGATACGGAGAGTCCTCGCGGTGGACGCCGAGCGCGTCCCGCGTCCGGTTGACCGCGTCGAGCATCTCCATTCGTTCGCGGTCCCACATGCAGACCGCGATCGTCTCGGCGACGCGACGCATCTGTCGAATCCCCGCCGGCGCATCGCTCATGAACGCCACCACGAGTTGCGCGAGGGCGACGTCGAAGGAGTCATCCGGCCAGGGGAGCTCCTCTGCCGGGGCCTGCCGCACGTCGACGTCGGGGAAGCGCGACCGCAGTGCCGCGACGAACGCGGACGCCGGCTCCACCGCAGCGACCTGGAGGTCGCGGCGAACGAGCTCGGCCGTCAGCGCCCCGGTGCCTGCACCGACGTCCAGGACGGCGCCGTGCGCTCCGGCGAAGTCCGCGAACACGGGCGCGAGCCGCTGAGAGAACCGGCCCATGAACTTGTCGTAGGCGGAGTCAGACGTCCACATCGTCCGGAGTATTCACGTTCGCGAGAAGCGCGGCGTCCAGCTGCACGGTGGCGACGTCGAGGGCCGCGATCGCACGCCGGATCGAGAGCTCCCCGGATTCGAGTGCGGGCAGCGCGCGCTTCCGGTACGCCCCGGGCAACGGCCCCGTCTGGGGAACCGCCGCGTCGCGGCATGCGTGCGCGAGCGCACGCAGTGCGTCCGCCGTCAGGTACGGCATGTCGACCGGGACGACCACGCACATGTCCGTCGTCGCCGCGCGCAGCCCGGCGACGAGCCCGTGGATCGCGGCACGCTCGTCGACACCGTCGGGAAGCACCGGGAACGGGAGGTCCTCGTCTCCCTTGCCGACGGCAATGCGTTCGTCGCACGCCTCCCCCAGTGTTCGCCACGCACGCTCGGCGAGCGTCTCGTCGCCGATGCGCGCGTGCGCCTTCGACGAACCGAAGCGCAAGCTCGCACCGCCGACGAGCAACACGCCTGTCAGACGATCCGCCACGCCTCGGTGTAGACGTTGGCCGAGCCGCCG
Source organism: Gaiellaceae bacterium (assembly GCA_036496165.1). Lineage (GTDB taxonomy): Bacteria > Actinomycetota > Thermoleophilia > Gaiellales > Gaiellaceae > Palsa-739. The sequence goes on from DASXLN010000106.1 coordinate 6,502, forward strand.
CGCACGAAGCCGCAGAGCGTGACGCCGCGGTCGGCCGCGAGCTCGACGGCGAGACTCGACGGCGCGCCGACGGCGACGAGCACCGGACAGCCTGCGACCGCCGCCTTCTGCACGAGCTCGAACGAGAGGCGGCCGCTGACGCACACGATCGACTTCGTCAAGGGGAGCCGCCCCTCGAGGAACGCCCAGCCGACGATCTTGTCGAGCGCGTTGTGCCTGCCGACGTCCTCGCGCACGCAGAGGAGCGTCCCCTCCGGGTCGAAGAGACCGCTCGCGTGCAGGCCGCCGGTGGCGGCGAAGGCCGCCTGCCGCTCGCGCAGACGATCCGGGAGCGCGGCGACGACCGCGAGCGGCACGCGCAGCTCCGACTCGACGCGGGCGGCCTCGACGGCAACCGCCTCGAGCGCGCCCTTGCCGCACACGCCGCACGACGACGACGTGTAGAAGCTCCGCCGGAGCCGCTCCGGGTCGAAGCCCCCGGCGACGACGTCGATCGTGTTCGCTGCGAGGTCCTCGGTCAGCCCGGCACGCTCGGGGCGCAGTCCCTCCGAGAGGCAGAAGCCGAGCGCGAGCTCCTCGTCGTGGCCGGGCGTGCGCATCGTCACGGCAACGGGCGCGCCGCCGATGCGGATCTCGAGGGGCTCCTCGACGGCGACGCGGTCGCGCTCCCGGTCGCCGCCCGGCAGGCGCACGACGTCGAGCTCGACCGCCGAGTACGGCGGCGCCTCCACGAGGGAGATGCTACGACGCGCGGTCGTGCGCGGAGACGACGGCGTCGAAGATCGCGCGGTACCCGTTGATCGCGGCGGCGACGTCGCCGGGCGAGATGCCGTCGGAGCCGCGCTCCAGCGCCTCCGTGATCTCGTGCGCGGCGTCGTACTCCGCCACGACGTCCGGATCCTCGACTCCCGTCTCCCGCAGGACGCGGCGGACGAGATCGTCAAGCTCCGGAAGCGACTCGGCCGGGTTCTCGCCGAGCTGATCCTCGATCGCGCTCATCTCCGCTTCCCACTGCTGGCGGTCGACACCGGGCTCCATGCGTGCGTCCTGCGCAGCGCGGGCGCGCCTCAAACCCGGGATAGGATCGCGCGGTGAAGGTGCTCGTCGTCGGGTCGGGCGGTCGCGAGCACGCGCTCGTCTGGGCGCTCTCCCGGTCCGGTGATGCCGTCGAGATCCACGCAGCGCCGGGCAATCCGGGCATCGCCGCATTCGCCGCGTGCCATCCGGCACGCGCCGAGGATCCCGCGGCGATCGTCCCGCTTGCCGCCGAGCTCGGCGTCGACCTCGTCGTGGTCGGCCCGGAAGCCCCGCTCGTCATCGGGCTGGCGGACGCGCTCCGCCGCCGCGGCATCGCCGTGTTCGGCCCGAGCGCAGAGGCGGCGCGGATCGAGGGCTCCAAAGCGTTCGCGAAGGAGGTGATGGACGCAGCCGGCGTCCGCACCGCGCGAACGCTCTCGGTCGCACGTCCGCCATGCGTCGTGAAGGCCGACGGGCTCGCGGCCGGCAAGGGCGTCTGGGTGTGCGCCGACCAGGCCTCGCTCGACGTCGCGTTACGCGCTGCGCAGGCGCTCGGCCAGCCGTTCCACGTCGAAGAGCTGCTGGAGGGGCCCGAGCTGTCCGTCTTCGCGATCGCCGACGGCGAAGACGCGGTCGTCCTGCCCGCCGCGCGCGACTACAAGCGCATCGGCGACGGGGACACCGGCCCGAACACCGGCGGCATGGGATCGTTCAGCCCGGTCGCGGATGCGCCGGCGGTGGACGAGATCCTCGAGACCGTGCACCGCCCCGTCCTCCGTGAGCTCGCGCGGCGCGACATCCCCTTCAACGGCTGTCTGTACGCCGGGCTGATGCTCACCGAGCGCGGCCCGCACGTGATCGAGTTCAACTGCCGGTTCGGCGACCCCGAGACGCAGTCGCTGCTGCCACGCCTCGACGGCCAGCTGCTCGGGCTGCTCGCGGCCGCGGCCGCGCACGAGCTCGGCGGTGTCGCGTCTCCTGCCGCCGAGAACGCCGCCGTCACCGTCGTCGTCGCGTCGCGCGACTACCCGGAGCGCGGCGAGTCGGGAACGCCGATCGATGGGCTCGACGAGGCAGCGGCGACCGGCGCGCTCGTGTTCCACGCGGGCACGGCGGTCCACGAAGGTCGTGTCGTCACGAACGGCGGGCGCGTGCTGAACGTCGTCGGGACCGGGGGGACGATCGACGACGCACGCACCGCCGCATACGCGGGCGTCGCGTGCATAGATTTCGCCGGCATGCAATTCCGGAAGGACATCGCCGGTGGCTGAGATCGGGATCCTCGTCGGGTCGGAGTCCGACCGCGAGCGGATGCAGGCCGGCCTCGATCTCCTCGACGAGCGCGGCGTCGCCTACGAGTTCGAGGTGCGCTCGGCGCACCGCACGCCGGACGCCGTCGCCGAGTACGCGCGCACGGCGCGCGCGCGCGGCCTGCGCGTCCTCATCTGCGGCGCCGGCCTGTCCGCCGCGCTCCCCGGCGTCGTCGCGGCGCACACCGACCTTCCCGTCATCGGCGTGCCCCTCCGCTCGAGCCTCAGCGTCCTCGACGGCCTCGACGCACTGCTCGCCATCGCACAGATGCCACCGGGGGTCCCGGTGGCGGCTGTGGGAGTCGACAACGCCAGGAACGCGGCGGCGCTCGCGCTGCGCATTCTCGGAAGCTAGTACGACGTGATGTTCGTGTAGGCGGCAGGAACGCGCGCGGGGGACGCGCCGCGGCCCTGCACCGCCAGCTCGCGGACGAGCATCTTGTGCGCGTCCTTCGGCTTGACGCCGTGATTCGAGGACGTGCGCTCGGTCATGACGCCGGCGAACTTGACCGGGCGGTGGTAGCGATGCTGCGCGACCTGCGCGAGCGCCGCCCACTCCCGTGCCATCGTCTGGTTGTAGATCTCCGGGATGGCTCGCGCGTAGCGCATGCCGCCGGTGACGTAGAACGCCTGATGCGCGCTCCAGACGCCGCTGACGATGCCGCCGTCGAGCGAGCCGTAGTTGTAGAGCGCGTGGCCGACGTGCGAGTCCGCGTAGCCGCGGTAGAAGTCGTGCGTCCGCCGGAAGGACGGATCCCACGCCGGCTCGACGTCGTCGGCCGCGGCGGCGGTGACGTGCCCGTCCATGTGCGCGGCCCGAAGCGCGCGCTGCAGGTCCATGACCTCACGCGCCCACTTGCGGCCCGCCTTATATGCACTCGGAACGCTCGGGTGGTAGTTGCTCGTGCCGCGCGCGAGGTGAATGTGGTCGGTCGATCGCTTCGCGAGGCAGCGCACGTATCCGGTCGCGTACGCGCCCATCGCACCCGTGATGGCGTCATTCGCGGCGAACGACCCCGAGAAGAGGATCGTCCCGTACGTGTGGCCGTTGTACGACGGCTTGCCGAAGTCGAGGATGACGACGCCGGTGGCGCCGCGCTTCGCCGCGCGGCAGCCCTGCTTACGGAAGACGACCGGAACGGTCGTCCGCTCGTACAGGGAGATCGTCGCGCTCGAGGGCGTCGTCGGCTTCGGGTCGTGACGGCGGCGGACCGCGCGCTCGTGCACCTGCACCTTGGCGACGGCCTGCGGAACCTCGCGCAGGATCGGGAGGAAGGACCCGGTCTGGACGATCGGCGCGGCCGCGCGGGCGGCGGTCGCGGGTTGCGGGTTCTTGCCGGTCAGGATGAGCGTCCCGAGGGAGCCGAGCGCGCAGCTCAGGCAGCAAGCGAGGGCGGCGGGGCCCCGCTTGTAAAGCAGATTTTTACACTTTTCAATCGACATATGCATGCCAACCTACCGAGGCCTTCGGATGACCGCCCTCCCCCGACCGGGTGATCAGGCGCGCCCTCTAGACTCCGTGCAGTGATCGCCCGCTACTCCCGCCCGGCCATGGCCCATTTGTGGTCGAGCGAGGGGAGATTCTCGGCCCTTCTCGAGGTCGAGAAGGCCGCGACGCTCGCCTGGGCCGAGCTGGGAATGGTGCCGCCAGAGGCGGCTGAGGTGATCTCTCAGGCCCGGACGCCGTCCCCGGAACGGGTCGACGAGCTCGAGCAAACCCTGCACCACGACATCGCCGCCTTCGTCGACGCAGTCGCCGAGACCCTCGGCCCCGAAGGACGCTGGTTTCACTATGGATTGACGTCGTACGACGTCGTCGACACGGCCCTCGCCCTCCAGATCCGGGCCGCCGGCCGCCTCCTCCTCGAGGGGCTCGACCGCGCCTTCGCCGCCGTCGTCGCCCGGGCGGAGGAGCACAAGCTCACGCTGCAGATGGGCCGGACGCACGGCGTCCACGCCGAGCCGACGACCTTCGGCCTGAAGCTCGTCGGCTGGGCGTTCGAGCTCGAGCGCGGTCGCGAGCGCGTCGCCCGAGCGCTCGAGGGGATGCGGGTCGGCAAGCTCAGCGGCGCGGTCGGGACGTATGCGGCGACCGATCCCGAGCTCGAGCGCATCGCCTGCGAGCGGCTCGGGCTCGAGCCGGCGCCGACCTCGACGCAGATCCTCCAGCGCGACCGGCACGCCGAGCTCCTTTGCGCACTCGCGGTCGTCGCGTCGTCACTCGACACCTTCGCGCTCGAGATCCGGCATCTCGCGCGCACGGAGGTGGCGGAGGTGCAGGAGCCCTTCGGGCGCGGGCAGAAGGGCTCGTCGGCGATGCCGCACAAGCGCAATCCCGTCGTCGCCGAGCGCATCTGCGGCCTCGCACGCGTCGTGCGCGGCACGGCTCTCGTCGGCCTCGAGAACGTTGCGCTCTGGCACGAGCGCGACATCTCGCACTCGTCCGCCGAGCGCGTCGTGATCCCCGATGCGTTCCTCGCACTCGACTACATGCTCGATCGCTTCGCCTGGCTCGTAGACGGGCTCGTCGTTCGGACGGAGCGAATGCGGCGCAACCTCGAGGCGAGCCACTACCTCTTCTTCAGCCAGCGCGTGCTGCTCGCGCTCGTCGAGTCCGGGCTCGAGCGCGACGAGGCGTACCGCCTCGTGCAGCGAGACGCGATGCGCGCCTGGGACGAGGAGCTCGACTTCCGCGAGCTCGTCCGCGGCGACGACGAGATCGCCTCCCGCATCGACCTCGCCGCCGTCTTCGACCTCGACGCCTACACGAAGCACGTCGACACCGTGTTCAACCGCCTGAAGGAGCCAGCCCATGTCTGAAGCCGTTCACGTCGGCTCGGGGAAGGTCCGCGAGCTGTATGCACTCGACGACGAGCGCCT
>DASXLN010000107.1:0-10097 GCA_036496165.1 Gaiellaceae bacterium
TCGGTGCAGGCGGTCGAGCCGCCCGATGCCGGCGAGCCGTGTGTCCGGACGGGCGAGATAGAAGAACTCGAAGATGCAGAGCGCGCCGGCATCGGGCGGCTCGACCGCCTGCACCGATCGCATTCCGTCGCCGTCCACGAGAACGACCTCGCCGCGGTCGACCTCGCGCACGAGCTCGGCTCCGACGAGGTCGAGGGCGCACGTCTCGGACGCGACGACCCAGTCGTCGTGGATCCTCCCGAGCACGAGCGGCCGGAAGCCGTGCGGGTCGCGGAACGCGACGAGCGTCCCCTCGGAGAGTGCGACGACGGAGTACGCACCCTTGAGCCGCCGCATCGCGCCTGCGACCGCCTCGTCGAGCGGTGCGTCGGCGTTCGCGATGAGCGCGGCGATCACCTCGCTGTCGGACGTGCCGCGCAGTGTCGCGTCCTCGGCGCGGAGCTCCTCGCGCAGCTCGTCGGCGTTGACGAGGTTGCCGTTGTGCCCGAGCGCAACGGTGCGGTGCTTGCCGTGCTGCACGAGCGGCTGCGCGTTCGACCACTGCGACGATCCGGTCGTCGAGTAGCGCGTGTGGCCGATCGCGATCTGGCCGCGCAGCCCGTGCAGCTTCTGCTCGTCGAACACCTGCGTGACGAGCCCGAGGTCGCGGAGCGCCGTCAGCCGTCCCGCCTCGGAGACGGCGATGCCTGCCGACTCCTGCCCACGGTGCTGCAGGGAGAAGAGCCCGAAGTACGTGAGCCGCGCGACGTCGCGCTCCGGTGCGTACACGCCGAAGACGCCGCACATCAGCGGACCTCGCCGATCTCGACGACGCCGCGCGAGCCGAGCCGCGCGACGCTCTCCGGCGGGCACGCGAGGATGGCGGCGCCGCCCTCCGGCTCGGCCGGCAGCTCGACGTCGGCCTCGCGCCCGCTCCAGCGCGCCGCTTCGTCGAGCGCGGCGGCGAGACCGCGTGCGCCGACGTCGTGGCAGAGCGAGAGGAGCGGCGTGGCCTTCCAGAGGAATCGGACGAGCGCGACCTCGGCGGCGAGGCTCTGCTCCGGTGCGGCCGCGAGGAGCACGACATCGCCCTTCTGCCAGCCCGACGGCACAAGCCGCACGTCGGCGACGAGGCCGACGCAGCCGGCGACCGGGGTCGGTGGGATCGAGCGGCCGTCGGTGTCGTTGTAGAGCGAGACGTTGCCGGAGACGACCGGGATGCCGAGCGCCTCCGCCGCCTGTGCGATCCCCTCGATCGCCTGCGCGAGCTCGTAGCCGATCTCCGGCTTTTCCGGGTTGCCGAAGTTGAGGCAGTCGGTGAGGCCGATCGGCTCGCCGCCGGCGCACGCGACGTTGCGCGCTGCGCCGATGACCGCCTGCACGCCCGCGCGGAATGCATCCGTCTCGCCGGGGCGCGGGCCCTGGAGCGACACCGCAAGGCCGCGCATCGACGGCCGCAGGCGGAGGACGGCTGCGTCGAGGCCCGGCCGGCGCACTGTGCGCGAGCCGACGAGCTGGTCGTACTGCTCGACCACCTCGGCGACCGATGCGCGCAGCTCTCGAGTGCGCTCCTTCGGCATGACCCACGAGTCGGGCTTGCGCTGCTCGACCTCGTAGCGCGGGCACTCGTCGGTGAGGAAGCGGGCCGGGATGTCCCCGACCACGGCACCGTCGTGGAACGCTCGCAGCGAACCAGTGTCGGACACCGAACCGATGTCGGCGCACTCGAGCTCCCACTTCGCGCAGAGCGCGTGCACGGCGTCGAGCATCTGCGGGCGGACGATCGCGACCATCCGCTCCTGCGACTCGGAGATCATGATCTCCCACGGCTCCATGCCCGCTTCGCGCAACGGCACGCGGTCGAGATGGACGTCGATACCCGCGCCGTCGCTCGCCATCTCGCTGAGCGCGGATGCGAGCCCGGCGGCGCCACAGTCCTGCAGCGACTCGACGAGCCCCGACTCGACGAGCTCGACCGACACCTCGATGAGCTTCTTGCCCGTGAACGGGTCGCCGACCTGCACCGACGGCCGCTTGTCGGCATCGTCCTCGCCGAGCTCCTGGCTCGCGAGGACGGAGGCGCCGCCGATGCCGTCGCGCCCGGTCGTCGCGCCGAAGAGGACGACGGTGTTCCCGGGTCCGTACGCCTTCGCGCTCTGCAGGCGGTGCGCATCGAGGAGGCCGACGCACATCGCGTTGACGAGGCAGTTGCCGCGGTAGGCCTCGTCCCACACCGTCTGGCCGCCGACGTTCGGAACGCCCACGCAGTTGCCGTAGTGGCCGATTCCGGCGACAGCGCGGTCGAAGTGATGGTCGGGCGCGGCGAACCAGAGGCCGTCGAGGAGCGCGATCGGCCGCGCACCCATGGCGATGATGTCGCGGAGGATCCCGCCGATCCCGGTCGCGGCGCCCTGGAACGGCTCCACGGCGGACGGGTGGTTGTGCGACTCGACCTTGAACGCGACCGCGAGGCCGTCGCCGAGGTCGAGCACGCCCGCGTTCTCGCCCGGCCCCTGGAGGACGCGCTCGCCGGACGAGGGCAGGCGGCGGAGGAGCGGGGCGGAGTGCTTGTACCCGCAGTGCTCCGACCAGAGGAGCGAGAAGACGGCGAGCTCGAAGTGGTTCGGGTCGCGGCCGAGAAGCTCCCGGATTCGATCCGCCTCCCGGTCGGTGAGACCGAGGGCGCGATGGAGCGGCTGTTCCGCTACCTGCGTCAGGTGATTCAGTCTAGCCCCTGATACAGATGGGCTCGTGAGTCGCCGGTACGCCTTTCTCCTCGTCGTCCTCGGGGCGATCTGGGGATCGTCGTACCTCTTCATCAAGGTCGGGGTGCGCGAGCTCTCGCCGGCGGTGCTCATCGAGGTGCGGCTGCTCTTCGCAGCGCCGGTTCTCGTCGCGTTCGCGTGGCAGCGCTACGGCTGGGCGGCGATGCGGCGCGGATGGCGCGAGGGCCTCGTTCTCGCGGTGCTCAACGCGGCGGTGCCGTTCACGCTCATCGCGTGGGGCGAGAAGTCGATCGACTCCGGCACTGCGGCGGTCGCGAACTCGTCGGTGCCGATCTTCGTCGCGCTTCTCGCCGTGTTCTTCGTGCCGAGCGAGCGCTCGACCGGCTGGCGGCTCGTCGGAGTCCTGCTCGGCCTCGTCGGCGTCGCGGTGCTCGCGGGCGTGCATCCACAGGGAGGCTGGCTGGGAGCGGTGGGCGTCGGGGCCATCGTCGTCGCCTCCGTGTCGTATGCGGCCGCGAACCTGTACGCGGGGCGGCGCATGCGCGTCGGCGGGCCGGTCCTCGCCGCGGTCTCCATGGCGGGCGCCTTCGTGCTCCTCCTGCCGCTCGCGCTCACGACCCTTCCCGCGCACGCCCCGGGTTGGAAGTCGGTCGGCTCCGGCGCGGTGCTCGGGCTGCTCGGGACGGCGCTCGCGCAGATCTTGTCGTACCGGATGATCCGCCTGTACGGCTCGTCACGATCGGTGCTCGTCGCGTACATGCTGCCGGCGTTCGCGCTCTTCTACGGCGCCGTGTTCCTCGGCGAGGGGCTCTCGTACCAGAAGCTCGTCGGCCTCGTCCTCATCTCGGCCGGCGTCGCGCTCGGGTCGGGAGCGGTTCGGGTAGCGTCGCGGCGTGTCCGTCGAGCTCCGGCGCGCCAACCCCTCTGACGCCGAGTTCCTCTTCGAGCTCCTCTCCGGCGACGACACGCGTGAGTTCCTCGGGCTGCCGGCCGAGACGCTCGACGAGGTGCTCGCGGACATCGAGCGCTCCGAGCGGGAGCCGGAGGTGTTCGGCTGGCTCGTCGCCGAGGCGGACGGAGAGTGCGTCGGCTGCGCGGCCTATTCCGTCCAGAGCCCGCGCAACGGGATCGTCGAGGGGCGCCGCCTCGCTGTCCACCCGCGATTCCGCGGCCGCAAGCTCGGCGACGAGGTCGCGCGCGCGTTCCAGCGGCTCGTCCTCGGCGAGCTCGGCTTCCACCGCCTCGAGATCCAGATCTACGGCTTCAACGAACGCGCGATCGCCCACGCCGAGCGGGTCGGCTATGTGCGCGAAGGCGTCAAGCGCAAGGCCTATCTCAAGGCTGGTGCATGGCAGGACGCGGTGCTCTACTCGATGCTGCAGGACGAACTGCCGGCCTGAGCAGGTCGAGCGGCACGAACGTCTCCAGGTGGTCGCCCCAACGGACGCGGCACACTGCCGAGCCGGGGCGGCCGAGGATCGCCAAGACCGTCCCGGCTTCCCCGGACGAATGGCCACTGCGAGTCAAGCGCACTGCATCGCCGACGTGCGGCATCCGACAACCCCCTTGCGAGGTGTAGGTATCGCACAAATCAGGCCGACTCGCATCGGGATTTTCCCGGAGGGCGTTCTCCAGGCGTGGGCGATCGGGAACGCCGTCTGGCTGCGAACGAGGCGCTGTTCCGCGAGGTGAACGAGCGGATCGAGGAGGCGGCAGCCCGGCACGGGGATGACCGGCACCGCTACGACTTCGTCTGCGAATGCTCGAACGTCCATTGCGGCGTCGTGATCTCGATGCCGCTCCCGGAGTACGAGCGCGCCCGGGCGGACCCGGCCGTCTTCATCGTCGGTCCCGGGCACGAGACGCCGGAGATCGAGGAGGTCGTCCATCGCGGCCGGGACTACCACCTGGTCCGCAAGTTCGGCGATGCGGCGCAGGTCGCCCGGGAGGAGGATCCCCGGGCGCGATAGCCTCCGCCGCATGGCCGAATTCCTCCACACGATGGTGCGCATCACCGACCCCGAGCGCAGCCGCGCGTTCTACGAGGGGCTCGGGTTCGAGTTCGAGCGGGACATGAACATCGTCCGGAACGGCGAGCTCGAGGCGACGAATTACTTCTACGGGCTCGGCGACAGCCGCTCCGTGCTGGAGCTGACGTACAACCACGACGGGCGCACGTACGACCTCGGCACCGGCTACGGGCACATCGCGCTCGCGGTCGACGACCTGGCGGCGACGCTCGGGCAGCTCGCTGCGCAGGGGATCGAGCCGGAGCGGGAGCCATACCGCGTCCGCGAAGGCGGGTCGCTGCTCTGCTTCGTCAAGGATCCCGACGGCTACCGGATCGAGCTCATCGACCGCAGCGGGAAGTAGGGAGGTCAGCCGAAGCGCCGCAGGATCGCCGCGACGACATCGTCCGGCCGCGTCATCGTCGGCACGTGCCCGATGCCCTCGAGCTCGAGCAACTCGGCGTCCGGCACCAACGCGCTCAGCCGGCGGCTCGACTCGATCGGGGCGATCGCATCCGCGGTGCCGTGGACGATCAGCGTCGGGACGCCGATGCTCCTCGCGTCGACGTCCGGCACAGTGTCGTCGTCCCACATCTCCAGGATCCGCGCCGCCTGTTCCGGGTCGGCGCGGAGGAGGACGTTCCGTCCCCACCGCTTGATGTGCTCGCAGCCGGGCTCGGGAACGCAGCGCTCGATGAATCCGCGAACCGCCGCCGGATAGTCGGATCGGCAGAGCGCGGCGAACGCGGCATGCGGCGCGTGACGTCCGGTCTCGACGGGGGCCGACAGCACGAGGCCCTCGACTCGTTCGGGATGACGCGCGGCGACGTACTGGACGATCGCGCCGCCCTGCGACTCTCCGGCCAGGACGCAGCGCTCGATTCCGAGGGCGTCGAGGACACCGACGACGTCGTCGATCATCGCCTCGACCGAGATCCGCGCCGGCTCGACCGGCGACTCGCCCGCGCCGCGATGGTCGTACGCCGCGCAGCGCCAGCCTGCGGACGTGAGCTGCGCGAGCGGCTCCTCCCAGACTTCCCAGCTTCCGGTCCAGCCGCCGACGGCGAGCAGCGTCCGCGGTCCCTCGCCGAACACGAGCGTGTGAAGCCGGACGCCGTTGACGTCGAGGAACACGGACGCTTCCTACACGAAGTCGACACTCCGCGGTCACAGTTGACCGCCTACCGTGATCGACATGACGACGACGCGGACGGCGACACCGTGGGGCGGGGCTGAGCTCGTGGAGCAGGTCACCGTGAAGCAGCAGGCGGGCGAGCGGAGGTTCTCGTCGCTCGTGCAACTCCTCGAGACCTCGAGTGGCGAGCGGCTCGTGCGGTTCGCGTACGCAACCGAGGGACAGGCCCGGCGCGGACCGGTCACGCTCCGCGCGCGCGACATCGAGAAGTTGCGGTCACAGCTCGAGCAGCATCCGGCGCTCGCAGAGGCGCTGGGAATCTAGGACGCGAGGATCTCGAGCAGCGCGTCGACGACGCGCGCGTCGAACTGCGAGCCGGAGCAGCGGCGAAGCTCGCCGATTGCCTCGTGATCCGAAAGCCGCTCGCGATACGAGCGGTCGGTCGTCATTGCGCTCCACGCGTCGCACGCCGACACGATGCGCGCGGCGATGGGGATCTGCTCGCCCATGAGGCCGTCCGGATAGCCGCCGCCGTCCCAGCGCTCGTGCGACGAGCGGACGATGTGACCGATCTCGCCGAGCAGGCCGCCGACCTGGCCGAGCATCTCCTCGCCGAGAATCGTGTGGGTGCGCATGAGCGCCCACTCGTCCTCGTCGAGGGGACCGGCTTTGTTGATGATCTCCGACGGGACTTTCACCTTGCCGACGTCGTGCAGAAGTGCAGCGAACTCGGCGTGCCGGCGTGCGCGCGGGTCGAGGCTCAGCTTGTCCGACACGGCGAGCACGAGATCGACGACGTCGCGGCTGTGGCTGCCGGTGTACTCGTCGTCCGCTTCGATCATCTCGCCGAGCAGCATCGCGGTGCCGCGATATGCGCTCGAGAGCTCGACGGCGTGATCGATGCGCCTCTGCCGTTCCTGCGAGAAATAGTGCAGGAGCCAGACGAGCGGCACGGTCGCGAAGAGAGCCCAGATCCGACCATTCGAGGCAATCGCAACCGCAAGGCCGACCGGAGCGAGGGCGGCGTCGACGAGGAGCGACATCCGCATCGCCAGCGCCTGCTCGCGAAACGGGATTCCCCAGGTGTTCCGCGACCAGATCGCGTTCGGAACGAAGTCGGCCACGAGTTGAGCTGCGAATGCACCGGCGTAGATCGGCGCGTCGCGCCAGTGCGGGTCGTGCGCGTGTGCGAGGCACAGCACGAGCGCGGGACCGAGGCCATACGTGGCGTTGAAGACTGAGATCGGCCAGTGGCTCAACGAGGCGCGGCCCCGGGCGAACTCGGGCGCCTGGCCGAGGAGGAGCCCGCCGGCGATGAGCAGAGGCACGTCGCGCTGCGGCAGCGCGAAGAACATCGGGACGAGGATGAGCTGCGTCGCGTAGACCCAGCCGTTGCCGACCTCGAAGGTGACGCGCGAGACGACCGCGTACGCCACGACGCCGACGAGCGCGGCGAAGGGAGAGAAGTGACGCACGTGCGGCGCGAACGCCGCGGTGCTCACCGCCGCCGCGAGGAACGCGGCGGCGAGGAGATACGCGAGCGTGCGACGATTCGCGAGCGTGCGGCTCGAGTGGGACCGTGCACGTTCGACCAGCTCGGTCGAGAGCAGGTCAAGAGAGAGATCGCCGACCGCAGCGGCTTCCACAGTGAGATTGTCCATCCGCGAATACCTCTCCGAGTACCTCGGACGAGGGACTCGGAGCAAGATCCCCATGAAGGGGGATCGCAGCGATCGAGGCATCCGACGAGAGTGCGGCCTGTCCAAGTTCTGCGGCGTTCTTAGGAGGTCGGGGTGGCGACCATGATCAAGCGGTTCTCGTTTCTCTTTGCAGTCGGCGTTTCTGTCGCGGCTGTCGCGGCACCGATGGGGGGCGCGGCTCGCGCCGGCCTGCTGTCGTGCCCGGCGAGCCTGCATCCGTTCACACAGTTCGGCGACTCGAACACGTACTTCGGCTTCACGAACAACGGCTTCGAGAGCGGCGCCTACGGCTGGAGCCTCTCCGGCGCCTCCGTCGGGAGCGGCAACGAGCCATGGCAGGTCAACGGCTCCGGCAGCAATTCGCTCACGATCGGCCCCGGCGGCACCGCCTCCGGCCCGCGGGTCTGCGCGGCCCTCTTCGCGCCGCACTGGCGGCTGTTCGCCCACGCGAACGGCGCGAACGGCTCGCTTCGTGCGCAGATCGTCTTCTACGGGCTGCTCGGCAACATCACGGGCCTCCTCAACTTCACCTCGTTCGACCCGTCGGGCTACGGAACGTGGGCGCCGAGCTCGGACATTCCCTCGGGCCTCGCGCTTCCGCTCGCGACGTTCTCCGCGCAGCTGCGGCTGACGAACACGAGCACGAGCGGCACGTGGCAGGTCGACGACGTCTTCGTCGATCCCTGGGGCAGCCGCGCCGGCTAGTTAGACCGAGGCAAGCGCGCGGTCGCGCGCTGCCTCGACGAGCGACGCCAGAACGAGAGCACCGTCCGCCGACCCCAGCAAGGGGTCGACGGCGTGCTCGGGGTGCGGCATGAGTCCCAGGACGTTGCCTGCCTCGTTGCAGACGCCGGCGATGTCGTCGACGGAGCCGTTCGGGTTGTCGCGGTAGCGGAAGACGACCTGCGACGGATCGAGATCGGGCGGTGGGACGTAGCGCCCGTCGCCGTGCTTCACCGGAATGACGAGGGTCTGGCCCTGCTCGCACCGGGCCGTGAACGGCAGGTCGGCCCGCTCGACACGAAGCGGGACGTCGCGACACACGAACCGCAGCGACTCGTTCCGGAGCAGCGACCCGGGCAGCAGCCCTGCCTCGCACAGGATCTGGAACCCGTTGCAGATGCCGAGGACGAGGCCTCCCTGCTCGGCGAAGGAGCAGACGGCGGCGGTGGCAGGTGAGAAGCGCGCGATCGCGCCGCAGCGGAGGTAGTCGCCGTACGAGAATCCGCCGGGTAGAACGACGGCATCGAGCGACGGGAGCTCACGCTCCTCGTGCCACACCGGCACGGCCTCGGCGTCGAGCGCGCCGAGCGCCCACAGCGCGTCGCGGTCGTCCTGCGACCCCGGATACGTGACGACGCCGATCCGCGGCTGCGGGCTAGCCACTGAACTCGATCTCGTACGACTCGATCAGCGGGTTCGCGAGCAGCTGCTCGCACATCCGCTCCACCTGCTCGCGCGCGCCCGCCTCGTCGTCGGCGCTCACCTCGAGGTCGACAACCTTCCCGACCCGCGCGTCCGAGACGGCAAACCCGAGATGGCCGAGTGCGCGCTCGACCGCCACGCCCTGCGGGTCGAGGATGCCCGGCTTCGGCCGGACGAGGACCGTCGCTCTCACCCGAGCACCACCGACGGGTTCTCGATGTATGCCTCGAACGGGATGGTCGTCAGCCGCTCGAACGCCTCGATGTACTTCGCGCGTGTCGCCTGGACGACCTCGGCGGGCAGCTCCGGCCCGGGATCCGTCTTGTCCCAGCCCGTGGTCTCGCAGTAGTCGCGCACGAACTGCTTGTCGAAGCTGTCCTGCGCGCGACCCGGCTCGTACGAGTCTGCGGGCCAGAAGCGCGACGAGTCGGGCGTGAGCGCCTCGTCGCCGAGGACGAGGTGGCCGTCGGGCCCGATCCCGAGCTCGAACTTCGTGTCGGCGATGACGATGCCCGCGCCGAGCGCGTGCTCGGACGCCACGCGGTACAGCTCGATCGCGATCTCCTCGACGTCCCGCAGGCGCCCCTCGCCGACGAGCTCGGCCGCCTGCTCGCGCGTGATGTTCTCGTCGTGCCCGCTCGTCGCCTTCGTCGCAGGTGTGAAGATCGGCTGCGGCAGCTTGTCGGACTCGCGGAGCCCTTCCGGCAGCTCGTGGCCCGACGTCGACCCCGTCGCCTTGTAGTCCTTCCAGCCCGAGCCGGCGAGGTAGCCGCGCACGACGCACTCGATCGGAAGCATGTTCAGCTTCCGGGCCTCCATCGACCGGCCGTCCTCGCGGATCGCGAGCATGTGGTTCGGCACGATCGCGTGCAGCAACGTGAACCAGAAGCCGGAGAGGCCGGTGAGCACGCGCCCTTTGTCGGGGATCTCCGTCGGCAGGACGACGTCGAAGGTCGAGATGCGGTCGCTGGCGACGAGCAGGAGGCGCTCGTCGTCGAGTGCATACAGCTCGCGGACCTTCCCCGAGCCGACGTGAACGGCTTCAGACATGGGCTGGCTCCTTCAGGCGGTTGAACACGGTGTCGACGTGCTTCGTGTAGGCGTCGAGGTCGAAGACGGCGGC
>DASXLN010000108.1:0-3779 GCA_036496165.1 Gaiellaceae bacterium
TCCGCGCTCTCCGCGTTCGGGATGGTGCCGGCCGCGCTCGTCGGCATCGACGTCGACGCGCTGCTCGAAAATGCCGAGCGCATGGCCGAGCGGTGCCGCCGCGACGACGGGAACCCCGGCTACGAGCTCGGCGCCGCGTTCGGCTCGGGCTGGAGCGAGGGCCGCGACAAGATCTGCATCGCCGACACCGACGGTGGCTTCGGCCTGTGGGCCGAGCAGCTCATCGCCGAGTCGACAGGCAAGCACGGCAAGGGTCTCGTGCCCGCACCGGGCGAGTCGCCGGACGGCCCCGACCGGCAATGGGCGGTGCCCGACCTCGACGGCGCGGCGACCCTCGGCGGCGAGTTCTTCCGCTGGGAGTTCGCGGTCGCGGTCGCGGCCACCTGGCTCGAGATCAACCCGTTCGACCAGCCGGACGTCCAGGCTGCGAAGGACAAGACGAACGAAGTGCTGGCGACGGCTCAGGAGCCGTCGCTAGCGAATGAAGGCTCCATCGAGGAGCTCGCTGCCCAAGCGCGAGAAGGCGACTATGCCTGCGTTCAGGCATTCCTGCCGCCGTCGGAGGACAACGACCGCCGCCTCGCCTCGCTAGTGGGCGAACTTCGTTCGCGGACGGGCTGCGTCGTCACGCACGGCTACGGCCCGCGCTACCTCCACTCGACGGGGCAGCTGCACAAGGGGGGCCCGAACACCGGTCTCTTCCTCCAGGTCGTCGACGACGGCGTGGAGGAGCTCGCCATCCCGGACAAGCCGTTCGGGTTCCGCCGGCTCATCCGCGCGCAGGCCGCAGGCGACTACGAGTCGTTGAAGGAGCGCGGCCGCCGGGTCGCGCGCATCCACATCGAGGAGGGCTAGCCGTGCAACTGGGGATGGTCGGCCTCGGCCGCATGGGAGCGAACATGACCGAGCGCCTTCGCGCCGCCGGTCACGACCTCAAGACGTTCGATCCCAACGTCGACTCGACGGCCTCCTCGCTCGAGGAGCTCGCGCAGCAGCTCGATGCGCCGCGGTCGGTCTGGATGATGGTGCCGGCGGGCATCGTCGAGTCGATCGTCGCCGAGCTTGCGCCTCATCTCGAGAAGGACGACACCATCATCGATGGTGGGAACTCGTACTACGTCGATGACCTTCGCCGCGCTCGAGAACTACGCGAGCGGAGCGTCCACTACGTCGACGTCGGCGTCAGCGGCGGCGTCTTCGGCCTCAAGCGAGGCTACTGCATGATGGTCGGCGGCGACGACGCGGCGGTCGACCGTCTAGTGCCTGTGTTCGAGGCGCTCGCACCGGGAGTCGACGCCGCCCCTCGCACGCCGGGGCGCGCAGGCGATCCGACGCCGGAGGAGAAGGGCTGGCTCCACTGCGGGCCGTCGGGCGCGGGGCACTTTGTGAAGATGGTCCACAACGGCGTCGAGTACGGCCTGATGCAGGCGTACGCCGAGGGCTTGAACGTGCTGAAGCACGCGAACATCGGCCTGCACCCGCAGGAGACGGACGCGGAGACGACGCCGCTTCGCGACCCCGACCACTACAAGTACGAGCTCGACCTCCCGGCGATCACGGAGCTGTGGCGCCGAGGCTCGGTCATCTCGTCGTGGCTCCTCGACCTCACTGCGCAGGCGTTGACCGACTCGCCGAACCTCGATGCCTACGCGGGCCGCGTGAGCGACTCCGGCGAGGGTCGCTGGACGGTGCAGGCTGCGGTCGAGGAGGGCGTGCCGGCCCCCGTCCTCGCCGCCTCGCTCTTCAACCGCTTCGCGTCGCGCGGCGAGGCGGACTGGGGCAACCGCGTCCTCTCCGCCATGCGGCACGCATTCGGCGGCCATCTCGAGAAGAGCCCCGAGCAATGACCGAGACCGCGGCAGAGCAGCAGGAGAACCCGCTCCAGGCCGGCCTCTCGTTCCGGCGGACGCCTGACCCGTGCGTGCTCGTCATCTTCGGCGCGTCCGGCGACCTGACGCACAAGAAGCTCATGCCGGCGCTGTACTCGCTCGCGTTCCGCCAGCTGATGCCGCGGCGCTTCGCGATCGTCGGCGTCGCGCGCAGCGAGGGCACCCACGACACGTGGCGCGAGGACATGAAGCAGGCGGTGCAGCAGCACGCGCGCGACGAGTTCCGGCACGACATCTGGGACGAGCTGTCGGCCAACATGCGCTACCTCAGCGCGGACTTCTCCGACACCGACGGGGCCGACCAGCTGGACACGATCGTCGCGCAATGCAACGAGCAATACGACCTCGGCGGCAACCGCGTCTACTACCTCGCCGTCCCGCCGCCGGCGTTCCCGGCGATCGTCGAGGCGCTCGGGAAGCGGCGCAGCACGACCGGCTGGACGAGGCTCATCGTCGAGAAGCCGTTCGGCCACGACCTCGCATCGGCGCGCGAGCTCAATCGCATCCTCTGGGAGCACTTCGACGAGAGCGAGATCTTCCGGATCGACCACTATCTCGGCAAGGAAACGGTCCAGAACATGCTGGCGCTGCGGTTCGCGAACGGCGTCTTCGAGCCGATCTGGAACCGGCAGTTCATCGACCACGTGCAGATCACGGTGGCGGAGTCGATCGGCATCGAAGGTCGCGCCGGGTACTACGAGAACGCGGGCGCGATCCGAGACATCTTCCAGAACCATCTGCTCCAGCTCCTCGCGCTCACGGCGATGGAGCCGCCCATCGACTTCAAGTCCGACTCGGTGCACAGCGAGAAGGTCAAGGTGCTGAAGGCGCTGCACACGCCGGGGCCGAAGTCTGTCGTGCGCGGGCAATACGGCCGTGGCTACGTCGAGGGCGAAGAGGTCCCCGCGTATCGCGAGGAGCAGGGCGTCGCATCCGACTCGATGACCGAGACGTTCGTCGCCGCGAAGCTCTTCGTCGACAACTGGCGCTGGGCCGACACGCCGTTCTACGTGCGCATGGGCAAGCGCCTCGCGCGGCGCGAGACGACGATCGCGATCCAGTTCAAGCGCGCGCCACATCCGCCGTTCGAGGAGACCGCAGCCGAGGGGCTGCGCCCGAACGTGCTGCTCGTGCACGTGCAGCCGGACGAGGGCGTGTCGCTCGCGATCGGCGCGAAGGTGCCGGGACAGGGGATGACGATTCGCACGGTGCACATGGATTTCCTCTACGGCGGTGCGTTCCGCACCGGCATGCCGGAGGCGTACGAGCGGCTCATCCTCGACACGATGCTCGGCGACGGGACATTGTTCACGCGCGCGGACGAGGTCGAGGAGCAGTGGCTCCTCGTCGACGCGATCGTCGCTGCCTGGCAGCGCGACCGGCCGGCGTTCCCGAACTACGCCGCCGGCACGTGGGGGCCGCCGAGCTCCGAGGAGCTGCTGCACCGGGACGGCCGATCGTGGCGACGGAACTGAGGGATTGGACCGGCGAGGACGTCCGCCTCGCCGACGTCGACCGGGCAATCGCGCAACTGCGTGCTGCGACCGCTTCGAGCGGCTCGCAGCCGAGCCTGCGCACGAGCGTGATGACGCACATCGCCTGGGTGCCCGAGGAATGGCAGGAGGCTGCGCGCGGGGCATTGAGCGGGATGGCGGAGCGCCATCCGTCGCGCGCGATCCTTCTCTTCCCCGACCCGAACGCCGGGTCGGACGGGATCGACGCCGGCGTCGCGCTTGAGTGCTACGCCGTCCCCGGCGTCGAGCGGGAGGTGTGCTCGGAGGTGATCGAGCTTCATCTCCGAGGCCCGCGGGCGAAAGCGCCCGCGAGCATCGTCGAGCCGCTGCTCATCTCCGACCTTCCGGTCTTCCTGCGCTGGCGCGGCGAGCCGCC
>DASXLN010000109.1:0-11151 GCA_036496165.1 Gaiellaceae bacterium
ACGACGGGCCGGTCGCCGCAGGAGTGCGCGCAGCTCGTGCTCGAGAAGCTCGTGGAGCTCGAGCTGCTCGGAGTGCCGGCGTGATCGACCGGGTCAAGCTCACGCATCTGCAGCGACTCGAGGCCGAGGCGATCGACGTCATGCGCGAGGTCGTCGCCGAGGCCGAGAGCCCGGTGATGCTGTACTCGATCGGCAAGGACAGCTCGGTCATGCTGCACCTCGCGCGCAAGGCCTTCGCGCCGGCGCCGCCGCCCTTCCCGTTCCTACACGTCGACACGACGTGGAAGTTCCAGGACATGTACCGCTTCCGCGAGCGCATGGTGGCCGAGCATGAGTTCGACCTGCTCGTGCACGTGAACGAGGACGGGCTCGCGCGCGGGATCAACCCGTTCGACAGCGGCTCGGTCGTCCACACCGACGTGATGAAGACCGAGGCGCTGAAGCAGGCGCTCGACAAGCACGGCTTCGACGCCGCGTTCGGCGGCGCGCGCCGCGACGAGGAGCGCTCGCGCGCGAAGGAGCGGATCTTCTCCTTCCGCTCCGAGCAGCACCGGTGGGACCCCAAGAACCAGCGGCCCGAGTTGTGGCGGCTCTACAACGCGCGCCACCGCCGCGGCGAGTCGATGCGCGTCTTCCCGTTGTCGAACTGGACCGAGCTCGACGTGTGGCTCTACATCTATTTGGAGGGTATTCCTATCGTTCCGCTGTACTTTGCGGCCGAGCGGCCCATTGTCTGGCGGGACGGGACGATGATCATGGTCGACGACGACCGCATGCGATTCGAGCCCGGCGAGGAGCCGGAGCTGCGGACGGTGCGCTTCCGCACGCTCGGCTGCTATCCGCTGACCGGGGCGGTCGACAGCAGCGCGGCGACGCTGCCGGAGATCATCCAGGAGATGCTGCTCGCGAAGACGTCCGAGCGGCAGGGACGCGTCATCGACCACGACGCGTCCGCGTCGATGGAGAAGAAGAAGGTCGAGGGCTACTTCTAGTGGCCACCTCGGACCTGATCAGCGAGGACATCCTCGCCTACCTCGACGCGCACCACCACAAGAGCCTCCTGCGCTTCATCACGTGCGGCTCGGTCGACGACGGCAAGAGCACGCTCATCGGGCGCCTCCTGTGGGAGTCGCAGCTCCTGTTCGAGGACCAGCTCGCCGCGCTCGAGGTCGACTCACGCCGCGTCGGCACCCAGGGCGACGATCTCGACTTCGCGCTCCTGCTCGACGGCCTCGCCGCCGAGCGCGAGCAGGGCATCACGATCGACGTCGCGTATCGCTTCTTCTCGACCGACACGCGCAAGTACATCGTCGCCGACACGCCCGGGCACGAGCAGTACACGCGCAACATGGTCACGGGCGCGTCCACCGCCGACTGCGCCGTCATCCTCGTCGACGCGCGCAAGGGCGTGCTGACGCAGACGCGCCGGCACAGCTATCTCGTCTCGCTCATCGGCATCCGCCACGTCGCGGTCGCCGTGAACAAGATGGACCTCGTCGAGTTCTCCGAGGAGCGCTTCCACGAGATCGAGCGCGAGTACCGCGAGTTCGCGGCGCAGCTCGGTCTCGAGGAGGTGACGCTCATCCCGATGTCGGCGCTGCGCGGCGACAACGTCGTCGACCCGTCCGAGGCGATGCCGTGGAACGACGGGCCGACGCTCATGCAATACCTCGAGGCGGTCGAGGTCGACCAGGAGCGCATGCAGGACGCGCCCTTCCGGCTGCCGGTGCAGTGGGTGAACCGGCCGAGCTCCGACTTCCGCGGCTTCACGGGCACGGTCGCAGGCGGCTCCGTGCAACCGGGCGACCGCGTCGTCGTTCTCCCGCGCGGCCAGGAGTCGGCGGTCTCGCGCATCGTCACCTTCGACGGCGACCTCGAGCGCGCTGTCGCCGGCCAGGCGGTGACCGTCACGCTCGCGGACGAGATCGACGTCAGCCGCGGCGACGTCATCGCCCCGGTGGCCGCGCCGGCGCAGGTCGGCGACCAGTTCGAGGCGACGGTCGTGTGGATGGCGGACGAGCCGCTCCTCCGCGGCCGCACGTATCTCATGCGCGTCGGCACGAAGACGGTCGCTGCCACTGTCGCGCCGATCAAGTACAAGCTCGACGTCGACACGCTCGACCGCATCGCCGCGAATCAGCTCGAGCTGAACGCGATCGGCGTCGTCAACGTCGAGCTGAGCGAGCCGATCGCGTTCGACCCGTACGCCGACAACCGCGACACGGGCGGCTTCATCCTCATCGACCGGATCACGAACCACACCGTCGGCGCCGGCCTGCTCCAGTTCGCGCTGCGCCGTTCGCACAACGTTCCGTGGCAGGCGGTCGAGGTCGACAGAGCGGCACGGGCCCAGGCGAAGGCACAGCGGCCCTTCGTCGTCTGGCTGACCGGCATCCCCGGGGCCGGGAAGTCGTCGATCGCAAACGCCGTCGAGCGCCGCCTGCACGCGCTCGGCCGGCACACGTACCTGCTCGACGGAGCCAACCTCCGCCACGGCCTCAGCAAGGACCTCGGCTTCACGCCCGCCGACCGCGCCGAGAACAATCGCCGAGCCGGAGAGGTGGCGAGGCTCATGACCGACGCGGGCCTCATCGTCGTCGCCGCATTCGTGTCCCCGTTCCGGGCCGACCGCGAGACGGTGCGCTCGCTCTTCGGTGAAGGCGAGTACGTCGAGGTGTTCGTCGACCTCCCGGCCGCCGTCGCCGAGGAGCAGGACACGAAGGGCCTGTATGCGAAGGCGAACGTCGGCTCGTACGAGCCCCCGGAGAGCCCGGATGTCCATCTGGACATGACGTCGCTCGACGTCGAGGCCGCCGCCGACCGCATCGTCGCCCTGCTGGAAGAGCGCGGCCTCCTGTGACCTGGCAGTTCGTCCTCGCCGGCGTCAGCGTCGGCGTGCTCGTCGGCATGACGGGCATGGGCGCCGGGTCGCTGATGACGCCGATCCTGGTCCTGCTGCTCGGCTTCAGCCCAACGACGGCGATCGGCACCGACATCCTCCACGGCGCGATCTTCAAGACCGTCGGCGGGCTCCGGCACCACCGGCTCGGCACGACGCAGGCGAAGCTTTCCGGCTGGATGTTCCTCGGCAGCGCACCGGCGTCGCTCGCGGGCGTCGCGCTCGCGACGTGGATCAAGCACCGGTACGGGAACGGCGTCCAGTCGACGGAGGGAACCGTCCTCGGCGCCGCGCTGCTGCTCGGCGCAATCGGCATGCTGCTGAAGAGCGTCCTGCGCGTGAAGGACGTCGGCGACGGGCCGTTCGTCATGCGCAAGCGGGACAAGATCGCCGCCGTCCTCATCGGCCTCGTCGGCGGCTTCATCGTCGGCCTGACCTCGGTCGGCAGCGGCGTCTTCTTCGGGCTCACGCTCCTCTTCGTCTTCCCGCTGCGCGCGCACAAGGTCGTGGGGACGGACATCCTCCACGCCGCCGGCCTCCTGTGGGTCGCGGGCTTCGGGCATCTCGTCGCCGGCAACGTCGACCTGCACGCGGTCGCGTGGCTCCTCGTCGGGTCGATCCCCGGCGTCCTCGCGGGCAGCCAGTTCAGCATCCATCTCGGCGACCGGACGCTGCGGCTCCTGCTCTCGCTCGTGCTCTTCGGGTCAGGCGCGAAGCTCGTCGCCCCCAACGGCAACGGCTGGCTCGTCGCGGCCGGCGCTTACATCGTCTTTACCGCCGTGACCGTATGGCTCGTGCGGCTGCGCGACAGCGCTCGGATTGCTTCGCTCGCGCGCGTAGACTGACCGCGCTTTGCAGCGGATCCTCTCGACGGCCGTTATCGTCGGCCTGCTCGCGGCGACCGCCGCCGCCTTCGCCATCACCGAGCGGCTCAAGCTCACCAAGAGCCCGATCACCGGGACGAAAGTCGTCCACGAGTACGTCTCGCCGCGGGCGCATACGAAGGCCGTCGTCTCGATCCGCTTCCGTCGCGCAGACCGGGCGACGGTCGCGATCCTCGACTCGCACCGGCACGAGGTGGACACGCTCGGCTTCCGTGTGCTCGTTCCGCGCGGCCGGCGCACGTTCAGCTGGGACGGCCGCACCGACGCGGGGACGGTCGCGCCGGACGGGACGTACCGGATGGAGGTCCACTTCGCGAACCAGCACCGGACGATCCTGATCCCGAATCCGATCGTGCTCGAGTCGAAGCTGCCCGTCGTGCTCGACGCGGGCGTCACGCCGAAGGCGTTCTCGCCGGACGGCGATCATCAGTTCGACACGGTGGAGATCCACTACAAGCTGAACGAGGACGCGCACGTGCTCGTCCTGTTCGACGGGAAGCAGATCATCCGCGGCCGCTCGCACAAGGCGAAGGACAAGGTGTCGTGGGGTGGCAAGGTCAACGGAAAGCTCCTCGCTGCGGGCACGTACACGCTCGTCGTGTCGGCAGTCGACCTCGCGGGGAACCGCGCCGCAGAGGTACAGCAGGTCGCGGTCCGGATTCGCTACATCGCGCTGGCGAAGAAGCGCGTCGTCGTCCGGGCCGGCGGCCACTTGCGGATCGGCGTCGCGACCGACGTGAAGCGCTATCGGTGGCGACTCGGTGCGCGCTCGGGCACGGCGACCGGCGCCGTCCTCGAGCTGCGCGCGCCGACGTCGCGCGGCACGTACCGGCTGACGGTGACCGAGCGCGGCCACGCCGCCGCTGCAACGGTGGTCGTGCGGTGATCGGGCTCGCGCGCCTCGCCGGGCCGGTCGCGTGCCTCGGCCTCGCGCTGCTGTTGCTCGCGCGCACGCGGCGCGACCGGCTTGCCGGGCTCGGCTTCGCGACGCTCGGCGGATGCATGCTCGCCGCCTCGCTTGCGCCGCACGACTACAGGGAGGCTGTGGGAGGGACGCTCGCCGGGGTCGTTCTCGCGGCCGCTCTTGCGGCTGCGTTCCGGCGTGTGCCGTGGCTCCTGCCGCTGCTCGCGCTCGCGTGCATCCCGGTTCGCATCGGCTGGCTCCACCACCAGCTGCTCGTGCCGCTGTACGTCGTCGTGCTCGCTGCGGCGATCCAGCTCGCGTGGGAGATCGCGCACGGGGACGTGCGCGCGAGAGAGCTGCGCGCAGCGACATGGCCGCTCGCGCTCTACCTCGCCTGGGTCGGCCTCTCGCTCGGCTGGACGCTGGATGCGCACGAGGGCGCCATCGAGGTGCTCGCGTTCTACCTCCCGTTCACCGTGCTCACGCTCGCCGTCGCACGGCTTCCGTGGAAGCGGCTCGGGCTGTGGGCGCTGTACGCGGAGCTGGCGGTGATGGCGCTCGTCTTCTCCGTCGTCGGCTTCTACCAGTACGAGACGCGGAACGTGTTCGAGAACCCGAAGGTCATCTACTCGAACGCGTACGCGGCGTTCTTCCGCGTCAACTCCGTTTTTTGGGACCCGTCGGTCTACGGACGTTTCCTCGTCGTCGCGATGATCCCGAGCGTCGTCCTCATCGTGCGCGGGCGCTCGGTGCGGGCCGCATGGATCGCGGCGGCCGCGTTGCTCGTGACGTGGTTCGGCCTCCTCATCTCGTTCTCGCAGTCGAGCTTCACGGCGCTCGTCGTCGCCGTCATCTGCATTGCCTTCGTCGCCTGGCGCTGGAGGGCGCTCTTCGCGGTCGGGCTCGCGGTCGTCGTCCTCGCCGGCCTCGCGGTGGCGCAGCCGACCGTGCGGCGGTCGCTCGAGCACCACACGAAGAGCGGGCTGAACAGCGCCTCGAGCGGCCGGTACGACCTCGTGGCGAACGGGATCCGCATCGCAGTCGCCCACCCGGTGCGGGGTGTCGGTGTCGGCGGCTTCAAGCACGCGTACGCTAGGCGCGTGACCAGGCTCCACGGGAAGAAGAACCTGAAGACGGCGGCGTCGCACGACACGCCGGTGACGGTGGCCGCCGAGACCGGCTTCGTCGGGCTCGCGCTCTTCATCTGGCTGCTTCTCGGGGTGGCGAAGGACGTGCTGCGGACGAGCCGGCTCGTCCCGCTCGCGGCGGGACTGTCGGTCCTAGCGATCCTCGTGCACTCGCTCTTCTACAACGACTTCTTCGAGGATCCGACGACGTGGCTCCTGCTCGGGATGATCGCGTTCGCGCTGCCGCCGGCAGCGCGGAGCGATGAGTCGCCGCCGCCGGTCGAGACGCGCGAGGCGGTGCCGGTGTGATCGAGGAATGGAAGCGCGCGCTCGTCCTCGCTCCGCACACCGACGACGGCGAGTTCGGCTGCGGCGGGACGATGGCGCGCCTCGTCGAGGCGGGCTGCGACGTCCGCTACGTCGCATTCTCGATCGCGACCCGCTCGTTGCCGGAAGGGTTCCCGCCGGACACGCTCGCGCGCGAGGTGCGCGAGGCGACGACCGAGCTCGGCATTCCCGAGGACCGGCTGACGGTGCACGACTTCGACGTTCGCACGTTCCCGGAGCGGCGGCAGGAGATCCTCGAAGTGCTCGTCGCAGCCTGGGAGGAGTGGAAGCCGGACGTCGTCTTCCAGCCGAGCCTGCACGACATCCACCAGGATCACCAGACGATTGCGCAGGAGGGCCTGCGCGCCTTCAAGCGCACGACGATCCTCGGGTACGAGATCCCGTGGAACAACTTCGACTTTGCCTACCAGTGGTACGTCTCGCTCGACAAGCGGCACGTCGAGCGCAAGGTGGCGGCGCTCGAGAAGTACGCGTCGCAGCAGCACCGCCGCTACGCGAACCCGGAGTACGTCTGGAACGTCGCGCGCACGCACGGCATCAACGTGAACCGCGAGTACGCCGAGGTGTTCCAGGTGTACCGCGTCATCACCTAGAGAGAGAAGAAACGGGGCCGCCGTCTCCGGCGGCCCCTGCGGCTCTTGCGGCTACTCACTGACCTCGGGCGACTGAGAATCCCTCAATCCCAACGGATCATGGGGTCTCGTCCCCTTTCCAAGCAGTAGGACACCAGGGGTTACGCGTCCTATGTTGACAAGATCCCACAACGATGCTTCCCCCGAATGAGGGATCCCTCATTCGACGATCCGCTCCGCCAGGCCGGAGTGGCGCCGGCGGCCCTCCGCCCGTCCAACCGCCATCGCGAGCGCGCGCCGTTCGCCGACGATGACGCACAGCCGTTCCGCGCGGGTCACCGCGGTGTAGAGGAGCGGCCGCGACAGCATCACCGAGTACGCCGTCGACCATGGCGCGACCACGGCCGGGAACTGCGATCCCTGCGCGCGGTGCACGGTGAGCGCCCACGCGAGCATGTACGTCTCCAGCGCCTCCGCCGGGACGACGATCTCGCGCTCGCCGTCGTCGAGGGAGAGCCGCGCCTCCGCCTCCTCCTCGTCCCACGCCAGGACGAACGCGACCTCGCCGTTCATCACCTCGCGGTCCGGCGTGTAGTCGTTCTTCGTCTGCACGATGCGAGAGCCGACCCGGATCTCCGCGCGCACGACCGCCGGGCGCCCCGGGTTGAGACGCCGCTCGAGCTCCTCGTTCAACGCGTTGAGACCGACGGCGCCGCGGCGCATCGGCACGAGCGTCATCACCTCGGTGCGCGGATCGAGTCCGTACCGGTCGGGGATTCGTTCGCACACGAGCTCGAGGACGGCGTCGCGGATCGCCTCCTGCTCCTGCTTTGCGACGAAGAAGAAGTCCTCGTCGAGCTCGACGTCGGCGCCGAGCGACGTACGGGCGTCCTCGGGCGAGAGGAACGGCAGCTCACCGGCATTGATCTTGCGCGCGCTGCGGACGATGAGCGAGCGCGCAGCCTGCCGGTAGATCGCCGTCAGGTGCACGCGCGGGACGACGTCGCAGTCGACGAGATCCGCGAGCACGCGTCCGGCGCCGATGGGCGGCAGCTGGTCGGTGTCGCCGACGAGCAGCACGTGGCAGTCGCCGGCAGCGCGGAAGAGCGCGTCCGCGAGCTCGAGCGAGAGCATCGACGCCTCGTCCACGACGATCAGCTCGTACTCGTTCGACAGGGGGTCGTCCTCGTCGCGCTGGAAGCCGCCTGCGAACGGCGAGTACTCGAGCGCGCGGTGGATCGTCATCGCCTCGTGCCCGGTCAGGTCGCGCATGCGCCGCGCCGCCTTGCCCGTCGGCGCGCACAGGAGGACGCGCGCCTTCGCCGCGCGCGCGATGTCGACGATCGCGCGCTGCGTGTGCGTCTTGCCCGCGCCCGGCAGGCCGGTGAGAAGGACGAGCGGACGCGTGCGCACGAGCTCGACCACCGCCCACTGCTCGTCGGAGACCTCGACCGCGGGCCGGTCGGGCGCCTCAAACAGCGGCTTCCCCTCGCGCACGCGCCCGGCCACGAGCCGGGCCAGGCGGCGCTCCATCTCCCACAGCTCGGTGCGATAGATGCGGTCGCCCTCGACCACCGCTTCCGCTTCGGCCACGAGCGCGCGTGCCGCCGACTCGAGCGGCTCGACGTCCCCGATCTCGAGCAGCTTCGCCGCGCGTGTCCAGAGCTCGTCCAGGGGCAGGAACGTGTTGCCGTCTGCCTCGGCCTCCTCGAGCGCGAACCGCAGCCCGGCGCGGAGGCGCTGCGGATGGTCGAGCTCGACGCCGAGTGAGCGGGCGATGCGGTCGGCGGTCTTGAATCCGACGCGCGGCAGCTCGATCAGCCGGTACGGGTCGTGCGTCAGCACGTCGACGACCTCGTCGCCGTATTGGCGGACGAGTCTGCCTGCAAGCCCCGCAGCAATTCCATGCCCGAAGAGGAACGTCTCGACCTCGCGGATCGTCGCCACCTGCCGCCATGCGACGATCGCCCGCTCGACGCTTTTCCTCGACACCGCGCGTCCCGCTTTCGTGCGCACCTCGCGCAGCCGCTCGGGATCGCGGTCGAGCTCCGAGAAGACGTTGGCGGCGCCGAAGTGGTCGACGATCGCCCGGGCGAACGTCGGCCCGATCCCCGGCACACGGGTGCGCAGCCAGAGAGCGACGCCGTCCGCCGTCTTCGGGAGCGCCGACCGGAACGTCTCCACCTGGAACTGCGGGCCGTAGCGGGCGTGCTCGGTGTACCCGCCCGCGACGACGAGCTGGTCGCCCGCACCGACGTGGCCGAGCGGCCCGGCGAGGGTCACGGGCTCGCCCTCGGCGCTCTCGCCGACCGTCGCCGACCAGACCGCGAACTCGAGGTCGGGGGAGACGTAGCGCGGCCCGGAGCGGGAGAGGGTCACTTGGATCTCCAGTTCCGGCACGAATCCGACGATATAGAGGGGACTGTGACCCGTCTGCTCGGAATCCCCAGCCTCCTCGTCGCCCTCGCCGTCGGCGGGTATCTCATGACGAAGCAGATGCAGTCGAACGGCCCGACCTCGCCGCCGGTGCAGCAGGCGCTGACGCAGGCGCAGGTCAACGTCGCCGCGACGAACTTCCAGGGCGCCGACGCGGCCATGCAGGGCTTCTTCGCCCAGAACAGCACGTACGCCGGGGCGGCGCTCCCGCCCGGCACCGGGGTCGTCCTCGTCCGTGCCGATGCGACGTCGTACTGCCTGCAGACTCCGGCCGGCGACCAGCACGAAGCCGGCCCCGGCGGCACGGCCCAGCCTGGCGCCTGCTAGAAACCAGGCATGCGCAGCTGTGCCCGGTGCGCGCGGGACCTGGCGGACGACTTCCGCTTCTGCCCGCACTGCGGCGCCCCGCAGCGCATCAAGGTGGTCGAGTACTTCCGCGGCCATCCGGACATCGACGACGGCGGTCTCCGCATCTCGGCGTACCTGACGTCGCCGCCGCACGTCCGCCTCAGCATCTGGCGCGACGAGTGCGCCGAGGCCGCGCTCTCGCTCGACCCGGCTGAGGCGCACCGGCTCGCGCGTTTTCTCCTCGCGATCACGCCGCGGCGCGACGGGATCGTCGAGACCCTCAGGCGAAGCGCGACGGCGCTCCGCGAGGCCGTCCGCATCTGACTGCGCAAACCGATAAGGGCGCAGCGTTCGCCGCGCTGCACACCGGCGAGCCGTTCCTCATTCCGAACCCGTGGGATGCCGGCTCGGCGCGCGTGCTCGAGGCGCTCGGCTTCCCCGCGCTCGCGACGACGAGCTCGGGCTTCGCGTTCACGCTCGGCCGGCTCGACGGCGGCGCGTCGCTCGACGACGTCGCCGGGCACGTGCGTTCCGTGGCCGATGCGACCACCGTCCCGCTCTCGGTCGACCTCGAGAACGGCTATGGCGACCCGGCGGCCACCATCGCGCGCATCGCCGAGGCCGGCGCGGTCGGCGGCTCGATCGAGGACTGGGACCCGGCCGGCCGCCTGGTCGAGCTCGACGAGGCGGTGGAACGCGTCGCCGCTGCGGCGCAGGCCGCGCGCGCGCTCGGCTTTCCCTTCGTCCTCACCGGCCGCGCCGAGAACCACATCCGCGGCAATCCGGACCTCGGCAACACGATCGTGCGTCTCCGCGCGTATGCCGAGGCGGGCGCCGACTGCCTGTACGCGCCCGGGCTGCGCACCGTCGAGGAGATCCGCGCCGTCTGCGACGCGGTCGACAAGCCGGTGAACGTCCTCGCGATGCCCCGGCTGACGGCCGCCGAGATCTTCGGCGCCGGCGCGCAGCGCATCAGCGTGGGCGGGCGGCTCACCTGGGTCGCGGTCGCCGCGATGGCCGCAGCGGCGGAGGAGATGCGAGACACCGGCAGCTTCGCCGGGCTCGACGTCTCGCCGCCGATCGGCGACTGGCTGGGCTGAGCGCAAGATCCGGCGCCCCCGAGGCATCTACTCGGGCATGAACCGGGTGGCGGCACTGGTCGGCTCGCGGGCGGAGGCGGAGTGGCTGTGGAGCCGCCTCGTCGGCGCGCGCATCGAGGAGGAGCCGCTCCGCGTCGTCGCTCCCGCCCTGCCGCAGGGCTCGGCGCGGCTCATCGAGGCGGTCGAGCTCGGCCGGGCGCTCCGGGTCCTCGAGAGCGCGCGGTTGTCGCTTGACACGCCGCCCGCGGTCTGAGAGATTGCCGTCTGCCAAGTCCCTGTGGGCCCTCGGGTTCACGGGGACTAGGCATTTCTGGGGGTCTTTTACCCCGTCTTTTCAGGGATCGGGGGTCGCGATGGGGCGGCCGACGACGAGCGCCTCGCGGAGGCCCGGCTCGAGCTCGGCGAACGTGGCGTCCGGGAGGACGCCGAGCGCGTCGAGCGTCTTCGAGAAGAAGCACCGCGCCGCCGCGGCGAGGGCGACGTCCATGATCTCGGCGTCGGTCAGGCCTAGATCGCGGAGCCGCTGCAGGTCG
>DASXLN010000110.1:0-6240 GCA_036496165.1 Gaiellaceae bacterium
GATCTCCACCTCGTCGCCGCGCCCACGCATGATCTCGATCAGCGGCCGGAACACGAGCACGTGCGCCGACGCCGTCATGTCGATCCATACCCTCATGCGAGCAGCGCCTCCATGCGCGCCGAGCGTAGGAGCGGTGGTTCCTGCTCGACGTGGTGCGCGTACCAGAGCGTGAATGCGAGCAGGCCCCACAGTTGGCGGCTGTTGTCGACGCGGCGGGCGACGTGGTCGTCGATGAGCTTCGTCACCGGCTCCGGCCGGAAGAAGCCCTGCCGCCGCAGTGTGTCGGCCGAGAGCGTCTCGCGCGCGAACGGCTCCAGCTCGCCGCGGAGCCACGCCGCCGCGGGGATCGAGAAGCCGCGCTTGCGGCCGTGCACGACCTCGCGCGGAAGGAGCGGCTCCGCCGCCTTCCGCAGGAGCACCTTCTTCGACAGGCCGCGCACGCGGAACTTGCGCGGCAGCCGGAAGGCGAAGTTCGTCACGATCGGGTCGAGGAACGGCACGCGCGCCTCGAGCGAGTTCGCCATCGACGCGCGGTCGGTCTTCACGAGCAGGTCGTCGACGAGATAGATCGCGAAGTCGACGTCCTGGAGGCGTGACAGCTCCTCCGCGCCCGCGGTCTCGTCATAGCGCGCGCGATACACGTCGACCGGGTCGAACGGACTGCCCCGCCCGGTGAGCTCGGCGCGCACGTCGGCGGAGAAGATCTCCTTCCAGCCGTGGTGGCGCTCGAGCGGCGGCAGGTGCGCCGCGCGCACGAACCGCTTCGCGCGATATTCGAGCGAGACTCGTCCGCCCGACGCGGGGAGGCGCTCGACCAGAGGCGCGGCCAAGCGGGCGAGCGGGCCGACGCGGTCGGCGAGGAGGTCGGCCGCATACGTGTAGTACCCGCCGAAGAGCTCGTCGCCGCCTTCGCCGGAGAGTGCGACCTTCACGTGATCGGCCGCGAGCTGCGACACGAGATACGTCGGGAGCGCCGACGAGTCGGCGAAGGGCTCGTCGAACGCGTCGGCCAGCGCCGGCAGGAGCAGCGTCGGGTCGGGGCGGAGGAGCAACTCGTGGTGGTTCGTCCCGTATTGCTCGGCGACGAGGCGCGCGCCTGCGCGCTCGTCGAAGCTCCGCTCCTCGAAGCCGACGGTGAACGTGTGCACCGCCTCGGGCGTCTCCTGCGCGGCGAGCGCGGCTAGGAGCGCCGAGTCGACGCCGCCGGAGAGGAGCACGCCGACGGGGACGTCGGCGAGCAGGTGCGCGCGGACTGAGTCGCGCATGCGTGCGCGCAGCTCCTCGACGAGCTCGGCCTCGTCGTCGTCGCGCAGCTCGCTCTCGGGGACGGCGCCGGGATGGGCGTAGCGCTCGAGCCGCACGCTGCCGCCCTCCTCCCACACGAGCAGGTGGCCGGCGGGGAGCTTGCGGACGTCGCGGAAGATCGAGTACGGGCTCGGAATGGAGTTGAACGCGAGAAACGCCTCGAGGGCGTCGAGGTCGATCTCGCCGCGGGGAAGCGCGCGCACCTCCGAGGCGAACTCGAGCGTCGTGCCGGCGACGCGGTAGTAGAGCGGCTTGATCCCGTACGGGTCGCGCGCGAGCACGAGCCGCCGTTCGCGGTCGTCCCAGATCGCGATCGCGAACATGCCGCGCAGCCGGCGCGCGAAGTCGAGCCCGTACTGCTCGTACAGATGGACGATCGTCTCCGTGTCGGAGTGCGTGCGGTAGTCGTGGCCGGCGCGCCGCAGCTCGCGCATGAGCTCGGGGTGGTTGTAGATCTCGCCGTTCTGGACGACGACGCAGCTTCCGTCCTCGTTCCAGATCGGCTGGTCGCCGCCGGCGAGGTCGATGATCGAGAGTCGGCGCGAGGCGAGCGCGACCGGGCCCTCGAGCATCTCGCCGGAGGCGTCAGGCCCGCGGTGCACGAGCGTCGCACTCATCGCCTCGAGGCGCGCGCGGTCGGGCGCCCCGGCGATTCCACAGATCCCGCACATCGGGGCCGAACTCTAGGTGTGGCAGCGGCGAGGGGCGCCGGCGAATGCGGCCGCAGCCGGCTTCGTCTTGCCCCCGCGGGCGATGAGGCCCGACTGCCAGCCCGCCGCCCGCGTCTCGTCGACGAGCTCAAAGTTGAAGAAGGCGCGGACGAGCGGCTGGCAGGCGGCCATCCCGATCGCCTCGCCGACGTCGGCCGCCTGCTTCGCCGGCGGGACGACGTCGGTCTGAAAGCCGTCCTCGAGGTACCAGATCGACGGCGTGCGGCCGAACGCCTCGAGCGTCGAGACGAGACGCGGGTAGTCGCCCTCGCCGAGGAAGTCGCCCCGGTGCACGACGCCGGGCGCCTCCGACTGCGTCAGCGGGTACGGGTTGTGCCCGAACGCGTCGACGAGCGGCTGCGTGCGGCCGCTCGTTCGGTAGGCGGTGGCGACGGCGTCGAGGAACGCCACCGGAGCGTGCGCGGACGCGGTCGAGTCGAGCACCTGCACGCGCGCAGAGTGCAGCGCGTCGTAGCAGCGGGCGAGGAGGGACTCGTACTGCGCCGGCGTCCCGCGCCAGTAGGTGCGCGAGTTCGCCTCGTTCCAGACGACGACCGCGCGCGCGTCGGGCACGAGCGCGAGCGCGGCCTTCGCATAGCCACAGAAGCGGCGCTGCGCCCACGCGGCGGTCGGTGTCGACGCGCCGAAGCCGAAGACGGCGAGCACGACCGTTGTCTTCTGCGCGGCCGTCTCGGCGCGTGAGAGCTCGACCCGGCGGACCGCGGTCGGGTGGATCTCGCCGCGCCACGGCACCCACACGCGCACCGCGTCCGCGCCGAACGACTGCTGGCGGCGGACGACCGTGAGCGGAAACGCTGTCCACTTGAGCGTGTCGTCGTCGACGCCGACGATGAGGGAGCGGGCCTGGTGCGTCGGGTGCGCGACGAACCACACGCCGACGGCGATGAAGCCGAGCGCGATGACGATGCGTGTCAGACGCGAGTTGATGTGAAGCCTCGCAGCGATTGCTTGAGCACGCGCCAGCCGGTGGCGAAGACGGTGCGGAGGTAGAGCCGGACCGACCGGTCGGCGATCCATTCGAGGTCGTGCGCGAGCTTCTCCGCCATCGACGTCTCGTAGCCGCGGCGCACCTGCGCGAGACCGGTGAGGCCGGGGCGGACGACGAGGCGCTGCCAGTACGCGGGCAGCTCGTGCGCGAGTTCCTCGAAGAAGACCGGGCGGATCGGGCGCGGGCCGACGAGGCTCATGTCGCCCTTGAGGACGTTCCAGAACTGCGGGATCTCGTCGAGCTGCGTCGCTTTCAGCCGCTTCCCGAGCGGCGCGAACTCGTCCTCGGTGCGACGCACGAGCTCCTCGCCGAGGTACGGCCCGAGCCTCGACTCCGCCTCCGGCTTCAGCGTCCGGAACTTGATCATCGTGAACACGTGGCCGCCGCGGCCGACGCGCTCGCCGCGGTAGAAGACCGGCGACCCGCTCGTGACGAGCAGGGTGATCGCGATCGCCAGTGCGACGGGGAGCGTGAGCACGAGGAACAGCGCGGAGAGGAAGACGTCGAGCGCGCGAAGCAGGACGTCGCGTGGACGGGCGGGCGTGCCGCGCGCCAGCTCGCGGTAGCCGCGGACGAGGGTGTCCTCGGTCACGAGTCGATGCTAGTGCTCTCGGCCGAGAAGGCAAAGATAAGCTCCGCTTATATGGATACGCGCCAGCTCGCGGCCTTCTGCGCCGTTGTCGAGCGACGGAGCTTCTCGCACGCGGCGGAGCAGCTCGGCGTGACGCAGCCGGCGGTGAGCCTCCAGATCCGCTCGCTCGAGAAGCGCCTCGGAGTGCAGCTGCTCGACCGTTCCGGCCGCCGCGTCGAGCCGACCGAGGCGGGCCAGCGCCTGTACCGGAGCGCACAGCGATTGCTCGCGCAGGAGGAGCAGCTGCTCGCCGAGCTCGGCGAGGAGGCGGAGGGCGAGCTGACGGGCCGCCTCGAGATCGGCGCCTCGACGGGGCCGGGCGGAACGGTGCTGCCGGTCGTCCTCGGCGAGTTCCAGCGGGGCCATCCGGAAGTGCGCGTCGCGCTGTCGGTGTCCGACACGCAGCACGTGATCGAGCAGGTCGCGCGGCGCGAGATCGAGCTCGGCGTCGTCGGCGCGCAGCGGCGCCACCGCGGCGTCGTCTTCGAGCCGTTCTTCCGCGACGAGGTCGTGCTCGCCGTCCCGCGCGGCCATCGCTTTGCAGGGAAGCGGGTGTCGGTCGACGAGCTGCGGGAGGAGCCGATCGTGCTCATGCAGGAGGGTGCCGGCGTGCGGCAGGTGATCGAGGACGAGCTGCGCGAGCGCGGCGTGCGCCTGCGCGACCTCGATGTGCGGCTCGAGCTCGGCCTGCAGGAGTCGGCGCGCAGCGCGGTGCTCGCCGGCTACGGCGTGACGTTCATCTCGCGCGCCGCGATCGATCCCGACGTCGAGTCGGGGACGCTCGCGATCGCGCGCGTCGACGGGCTCGACCCGTCGCGGGAGATCTCGCTCGTCCGCTCGACCGGCCGAGCAGAGACGCGGGTCGCGCAGGCATTCGTCGACTTCGCACGGGCAAGATTGGCCGGGTGATCGTCCGCTGGGGCCCGCTCGAGCTCGTCGCCGAGGTGTGCGACGAGCTCGGCATCCGGTCGCCGCTTCTCATCGCGAGCGAGCGGTGGAGCGAGCTCGTGCTGCCGTTCGAGCCTGCTGCGCGCTGGACGGAGGTGCCGTCGGTCCGGGTGGACGAGGCGTCGAACCTCGCCCGTGACGGCGTCATCGCCATCGGCGGCGGCAGCGCGATCGATCTCGGCAAGGCGATCTCGGCGACGGCGCGTGTGCCGCTCGTCTCCGTCCCGACGACGTACTCGGGCGCCGAGTGGACGTCGTTCTTCGGCGTGCGCGACCCGCAGCGGCGCATGCGCGGCGGCGGCAGCGGCGCTCGCAACGCCGGAATCGTCTACGACGTCGGCCTCACCGTGGCACTGCCGCGCGAGCAGACGGTCGGGACGGCGATGAACGCGATCGCGCACTGCGCGGAGGCGCTGTACGCGCACGGCCACAACCCAGAGACGGATGTGGTTGCGCTCGAAGGCGCACAACTGATCTCGCAGTACCTGCCACGCGTCGTCGAGTCGCCGCTCGACCGCGACCTGCGCACCGAGCTGCTGCGGGGCGCCTGCCACGGCGGCGAGGCGCTCGCGGGCTCGATGCTCGCGCTCGCACACGCGATGGCGCAGGCGATCGGCGGCAAGTACGGCCTTCCGCACGGGACGCTGAACGGCATCTGCCTTCCGCCTGCGCTCCGCTACAACGCTCGCTATGCGCCGGCCGCGGTGCGCGCGTTCGGCGAGGCGGTCGGCGGCGACGGGGCGCAGCGCGTCGAGGAGCTGACGGCGCTCGGCGGCATCACACGCCTCCGCGAGCTCGGTGTGCCAGAGGATGATCTGCCGGAGCTCGCCGAGTCGACGGCAACGCGCGGCGGCAACCACGCGAATCCGCACCCGGCGACGCCGGCAGAGATCGAGCAGCTGCTGCGCTCCGTGTACTAGCGGTAGTTCTGGAGCTCGTCCCGAGCGAAGCCCCACGCGGCGAGCGCGCCGAACCCGACTGCGTACACGCCGAGAAGCAGCCAGTGCGACGCGCGCCACGGCGCGCCCGAGACCGCCGGCCACAGCACGTCCCCCCACTGTCGCACCGGCGTGTACGGCGACATGGACTGCACGACGTGGGGCAGGTCGCTCGGCCCGGTCCACAAGCCTCCCGTGTAGGCCAACAGCATGTACAGGATGTTCGCGACGGGCAGTGCGCTCTTCGGCGAGGTCCAGTAGGCGATCGTCAAGCCGAGCACGACGAACGGGACCGACCCGGCCACGAGCGCGACCGCAAGGCGCATCCACTCCGCGGCGGAGAGCGACGCCGATGTCGTCGTCAGCGCGAGTGCGACGACCACCGCCACCGACGCGAACGTGAACGCGAGCGCCGAGACGATGCGCGCTCCGATCCGAACCAGAGGCGGCGTCGGCAGGGTGCGCAGCCATGCCTGCCAGGGGGTGGCACGCTCGATGGCGCCGGACACGCCGAACTGGAAGAAGCCGACGCCGAGCACGCCGAACGCCGCGTATGAAGCAAGGAGCAGGTTCGGGTGGTGGTTCGCGCGGGGCAGGCCGAAAAGCACGAAGACGACGCCCGGAAACGCGAGCGTCCCCAGGCTGAACCCGGGGAAGCGCACGAGCTCCACCATCTGCAGACGCGCGTGGACGAGCGTG
>DASXLN010000111.1:0-3385 GCA_036496165.1 Gaiellaceae bacterium
TGACGCTGCTCGAGCATCACGGCCACTCGAAATCGGTGTCAGCGGCCGCCGGATCGCTCACGCTGCTGCTCGGCTTCTTCACACGGGCGGCGGGCGGCTGGCTCCTGCGCCGCGCCGACGCGCCGCGCTGGGTGGCGGCGAGCCTCGTCGTCGGCGGTGCCGGCGCGGTCGTGCTCGCCCTGCCGCTGCCGATCGCCGCGGCGTTCGTCGTCTGCGCGGTCATCGGCCTCGCTGCCGGCGTCCCGTTCGCGATGGCATTCACGGGCGCCGCAGCCGCCCGGCCCGACTCGC
The DNA here is from genome assembly GCA_036496165.1 of Gaiellaceae bacterium. Lineage (GTDB taxonomy): Bacteria > Actinomycetota > Thermoleophilia > Gaiellales > Gaiellaceae > Palsa-739. The sequence continues at coordinate 292 of DASXLN010000111.1, forward strand.
CCGGAGCCGCCGTCGGCTTCGTCAACGCGTGGGCCTCGCTCGTCATCGTCGCCGGCGCGCCGCTCGTCGGCCTGACGTTCTCGCTGCCCGGCGACGGCCGCATCGGCTTCGTCGTGGTGGGGGTGGTGGCGGCACTCGCGTCACTTGCGACTCCGCGGTATGTTGCGAAGCAATGATCAGCTTCGGCGTCACCGTCCTACCCGACCCGCCGTGGACGCGCTGGCTCGAGCTCATCCAGCTCGCCGAGAGCCACGGCTTCGAGTACGCCTGGACGTACGACTCGCACGTCCTCTGGCAGGAGTCGATCCCGACGCTCGCCGTCGCGGCGCGCGAGACGTCGAAGATCAAGCTCGGCCATTTCGTCACGAACCCGGCGACGCGAGACCCGACGGTTCTCGCGAGCTCGTACGCGACGCTGAACGACCTCTCCGACGGCCGCATGGTGATGGGCGTCGGCCGCGGCGACTCGGCGGTGCGCTACATCGGGCGCCAGCCGATGAAGGTGGCGGACTTCGAGCAGGCGCTCTCGATGATCCACGAGTTCATGAACGGGCGCGAGGTCACGTGGAACGACAAGGAGCTGCAGCTGAAGTGGGTGCGGCCGGAGCTGCCGGAGATCCCGATGTGGGTCGCGGGCTACGGGCCGAAGGCGCTCGGCGTCGCGGGGCGCGTCGGCGACGGCGTCATCATCCAGCTCGCCGATCCGGAGATCATCACGTGGATCATGGACACGGCACGGCGCGCTGCCGAAGAGGCCGGGCGCGATCCGTCGAAGCTGAAGTGCATCGTCGGCGCGCCGAGCCACGTGACCGACGACCTCGCGGACGCGCGCGAGCAGGTGCGCTGGTTCCCGGCGATGGTGTCGAACCACGTCATGGACCTCATCGAGCGCTACGGCACGGACGGGAGCTCGGTGCCGAAGGCGCTCACCGACTACGTCCAGGCGCGGAAGTTCTACGACTACAACGACCACTCGCGCGTCGGCGCGAAGCACGGCGAATTCGTCACCGATGAGATCTGCGACCGCTTCTGCGTCATCGGCAACGCCGAGCAGATCAAGGCGAAGCTGAAGTCGCTCGAGGACGTCGGCGTCGACCAGTTCAACATCTACCTCATGACGCACGCGCAGGAGGAGACGCTGAAGGCGTACGGCGACGACATCATCCCGACGTTCGCCGGGGTGACCGCCTAGGTGCGGATCGCCGGCGCGGAGGACCTACCCGTCCTGCGCGCGATGCTCTACGAGGCGTTCGCATGGCGGCCGGACGTGGTGGCTCCGCCGCCTGACGAAGTGCTCGCGCGACCGGACATCGCACTCTACGTCGACGGATGGGGGAGGCCGGGCGATCTCGGCGTCATCGCGGACGGGGACGAGGGAGCGGCGTGGGTGCGGCTGTTCACGAACCAGGAGCATGGCTACGGCTTCGTCGCGCCGCCGGTGCCGGAGCTGACGATCGGCGTTGCGAAGACGGCGCGCGGCCGCGGTGTCGGCACGGCGCTGCTCGAGGACATCCTCGCCCGTGTCGGATCCGTCAGCCTGAGCGTGGACCTAGACAATCCCGCGGTGCGCCTCTACGAACGCTTCGGCTTCGTACGCGTCGGACACGTCGGCACCTCCTGGACGATGCAACGGTGGATCTGACGTCGCTCCTCGAGCTGCGGCACGCGCGGCCGCTCTCGTTCTCTCCCGGCGGCAGTGAGTTGCTCGTCGCGTCGAACGCGCCGGGCTCGGACCAGCTCTTCGTCTGGCCGGGAATGCGGCAGGTGACCTTCGACGACGAGAAGGTCGCCGGACAGTTCCTCCCGGACGGGCGCATCCTCGTCGAGCGCGATGCGGGCGGGAACGAGCGGACGCAGCTGTATGTCGGCGACGAGCCGCTCGTCGTCGACGAGCGGTACAAGCACGACACGCCGCACGCGGCCGGACGGACGCTCGCGTACTCGACGAACCGGCGGAACGGCATCGACTTCGACGTCGTCGCGCGCGACCTCGAGACGGGGGAGGAGCGCGTCTTCGAGATCGGCGGCTATGTCGCCGTCGCGGCGATCTCGCCGGACGGGCGGCGGATCGTCGCGGACCGGGGCGGCGAACGGAGCGGCGACAATGACCTTCTCCTCTGCGACCTCGACACGGGCGAGGTGACACATCTGACGCCGCACGACGAGCCGGCGGAGTATGTGACGCCGTGCTTCCGCGGTGACGAGCTCGTGTGGGCGACGAACGAGGGGCGCGACACGCTCGCGGTCGGCAACGTCGAGTCGACGTGGGACCTCACGTGTTACGCGGGTGGCGACTCGCTGCTGATCGTCGCGAACGAGGACGGCTACTCGCAGCTGACGCTCGGCGGGGCGGAAATCCCGCTGCCGGGGCGGGGCGTCGTCGAGTCGCCGATGTTCTCGCCGGACGGGTCGAAGCTCGCGTTCGCGTTCTCGTCCCCGACGCGGCCGAAGGACGTATGGCTGTGGGATGGCGAGCTGAAGCAGTTGACGGCCGTCGATGCGCCGTCGGGTCTCGTCGAGCCGGAGCTCCACCGGTTCGAGAGCTTCGACGGCGAGTCCATTCCGGTCTTCATGTTCGTGCCGGCGGGCGGAGGGCCGTTTCCGGTCGTCGTGATGGTGCACGGCGGGCCCGAGGCGCAGTGGGTGCCGGAGTGGCACGTGAACTACGTCCCGCTCGCGCAGTACCTCGTCTCGCGCGGGTACGCGGTGGCGGTTCCGAATGTGCGCGGCTCGACGGGGTACGGGAAGCGATACGAGCATCTCGACGACGTGCGGCTGCGGCTCGACTCGGTGCGAGATCTCGCATCGCTGCACGCGTGGCTTGCGGCGCGGCCGGACATCGACGGCTCGCGCGCGGTCGTGTACGGGCGCTCGTACGGCGGCTACATGGTGCTTGCGGCGCTCGCGTTCCAGCCGGAGCTGTGGGCAGCGGGGATCGAGTCGGTCGGCATCTCGAACTTCGTGACGTTCCTCGAGAACACGTCGCCGTACCGCCGCAAGGCGCGCGAGCGGGAGTACGGCTCGCTCGAGCACGACCGCGAGTTCCTCGAGGGGCTCTCGCCGATCACTCACGTCGACGCGATCCGCGCGCCGC
>DASXLN010000112.1:0-8790 GCA_036496165.1 Gaiellaceae bacterium
GTCGCTTGTCCATCGGCGTTGAGCCGGCATGCGCGGCCTGGCCTTTCCAGGTGACGAGATGCCGCTCCACGCCGAACGTCCCGAGGACGACGCCGAGCGGGAGGTCCATCGACTCCAGGACGGGCCCCTGCTCGATGTGCAGCTCGAGGTAAGCGACGGCGTTATCGAGCTGCGTGCGCGCGTCGAGCGCATGGTCGAGGTCGACGCCGTGCTCGTGCAACGCATCCGGCAGCGCGATTCCGTTCGCGTCCTTGCGCTGCCGCAGCTCGTCCTGGTCGGCCATCGAGCCGGCCGCGGCCGACGAGCCGAAGAGCGAGCGTCCGAAGCGTGCGCCCTCCTCGTCCGCCCAGTTGACGACGCGCACCGTCAGCGGCGGCCGACCGTCCCCGGCGATGCAGCGCAGCACCTCGACCGCCGCCATGACGTTCAGGCAGCCGTCGAGCCACCCGCCGTTCGGCACCGAGTCGATGTGCCCGCCGAGCAGCAGCGCCCGGTCGCTGTCCCCCTCGAGCGTGAACCACTGGTTGCCCGCTTCGTCGATCTCCTCGACCGCACCGGTGTCCGACACCTTGCCGCGGAGCCACTCGCGGGCGCGCTCCCACGTGTCGGTCCACGCGACGCGCTGCGCACCGTTCTCGTCGCCCGTCAGCTCGCGCAGCTCCTTCAGCTCGGCGACGGTGCGGGCGGGATCGAGCGGCACGCGGCGATCCTATAACCGTGATAAGAACAACCGGTGCTGCGTCGCGTCTCCACCGTCGCCGCCGCCGTGCTCGCGCTCGCCGGCTTCTGGGAGCTCTATCGGTGGATCTGGACGAGCGCGGGCTGGAACTGGCCCTTCGTCGTCGACAACACGTCGATGCCGCACCTCTGGACGATCTTCAAGGCGTTCGGACAGCCGGTACAGGTGAACCAGCCGACGCTGATCTCGATCCTCTTTCACAAGTCACTCTTCACCGGCAAGGAAGCGCTCGTCGGCTTCGCGATCGGCGCCGTCGTCGGCTTCGCGATCGGGATCGTCCTCGCCCACTCGCGGCTGCTTCAGCGCGGCTTCCTCCCGTACATCGTCGCGAGCCAGACGGTGCCCATCCTCGCGATCGCCCCGATGGTCGTCGTCTGGGTGAACCCGAAGCTGCCCGGGCCGTTCCAGGGCTGGGGTGCAGTCGCCGTCATCGCGTCGTACCTGACGTTCTTCCCGGTGACGATCAACACGCTGCGCGGGCTCCGCTCGGCTGATCCCCGGGCGCTAGAGCTCATGCGGACGTACGCAGCGAGCCGCTGGAGCGTCCTCTGGAAGCTGCGCGTGCCCGCGTCGCTGCCGTACGTCTTCGCTGCGTTGAAACTCGCCGCGACGGCGAGCGTCGTCGGTGCGATCATCGGCGAGCTCCCCTCCGGCCTTCAGGACGGGCTCGGCGGCGCCATCATCAACTTCAACCAGTACTACTCGTTCGAGCCGCAGGAGCTGTGGGCGACGAACATCGTCGCAGCCGCGCTCGGGATCCTCTTCTTCGTCGGGATCATCGTCGCCGAGCGGCTCGTCGTCCGCCGCGCTCCGGAGAACCTCGCATGAGCGTCGTCGAGATCAAAGGCGTCACGAAGACGTTCGCGCAGGGCAACGTCACCGCGCTCGAGAACATCGACCTCGAGCTCGAGCCGGGCGAGTTCGTCTCGCTCATCGGCCCTTCCGGCTGCGGCAAGTCGACGCTGCTGCGCATCATCGGCGACCTGACGCCGCCGACGTCGGGCACGGTCACCGTCAACGGCAAGCCCGCGAAGCAGGCCCGCGGCGACGGCGACTACGGGATCGTCTTCCAGGACGCCGTGCTCTTCGACTGGCGCACCGTCGCGAAGAACATCGCGCTGCCGCTCGAGATGCTCGGCTGGGACAGGGACAAGCGGAAGGCCCGCGTCGAGACGATGCTCGATCTCGTCGAGCTGCGCAGCTTCGCCGAACATCACCCGTGGCAGCTGTCGGGCGGCATGCAGCAGCGCGTCTCGATCGCGCGCGCGCTCGCGTTCGAGCCGGCCCTGCTGCTGATGGACGAGCCGTTCGGCGCGCTCGACGAGATGACGCGCGAGCGGCTCAACCTCGAGCTCCTCTCCATCTGGGAGAAGCTCGGTTCGACCGTCGTGTTCGTCACGCACTCGATCTCGGAGGCGGTCTTCCTCTCGACGCGCGTCGTCGTCATGAGCCCGAGGCCGGGACGCATCGCCGGCCACGTGGCGGTCGACCTGCCGTTCCCGCGCACGGTCGAGACGCGCGAGGAGCCCCGCTTCTTCGAGCTCGTCACGCAGGTGCGCGAGCTGCTGCGCAAGCGCGGCGAGCACCTCCTGCCGGAAGAGGCGGCGGAGCTCCTGTGAGACGCGCGCGCGAGTGGGCGCCGGCGCTCGTCGTCTTCGTGTTCGTCATCGCCGTGTGGGAGGGCTCGATCTCCGCCTTCCACATCCAGCAGTTCCTGCTGCCGCGGCCGAGCGAGATCGTCAAGACGTTCTGGACCGCCCGCCACACGCTGTGGCCTGCGGGCTGGTACACGTTCAAGGAAGCGCTCGGCGGCTTCTTCATCGGCTCAGCGCTCGGCATGGTCACCGCGACGGTCGTCGGCCGCTTCAAGAACTTCGGCACCGCGATCATGCCGATCGCCATCGCGGCGAACGCGGTACCGATCATCGCGTTCGCGCCCATCTTCGGCGCCTGGTTCGGCGAGGTGTCGCCCCACTCGAAGATCGCGGTCGCCGCCGTCCTCTGCTTCCTGCCGGTGATGGTCAACACGTTGCGGGGCCTCTCGAGCGCGAACCCGCGGCAGATCGAGCTCATGCGCTCGTACGCGGCCTCGGAGCTGGAGATCTGGCGCCGCGTCCGGGTGCCGACGGCGTTGCCCTTCGTCTTCACCGCGCTCAAGGTCGCGAGCGTGCTCGCGATGATCGGAGCGATCGTCGGCGAGTACTTCGGCGGCGCGTTCAACGCCCTCGGCGTACTCATCAACTCGGACGCGCAGATCTTCGACTTCGTTACCGCCTGGGCCGGGATCCTCGTCGCCTCCCTCCTCGGGCTCGCGCTGTACGGGGCGGTCGCGGGGACGGAACGGCTCGTCGTCCGCTGGGCACCTGACACGCGCGGCGCTTAGGAGTAGAAATGACGTTCAGATCAATCGAGGCAAGGGAGGGTTCATGAGGAAGTGGGTCGTAGGGGCGCTCGTCGCGGCAGTCGTGGCCGCCATGGCAAGCACGGCGGCGGCCAAGCCGGCGCTGACGAAGGTCACGCTCCAGCTCAAGTGGGTGCCGCAGGCGCAGTTCGCGGGCTACTACGCGGCGCAGGATCTCGGCTACTACAAGGCCGCCGGCCTCGATGTGACGCTACTGAACGGCGGGCCGAACATCACGCCGGAAGTGGTCGTCGCCTCTGGCCACGCGCAGATCGGCGTCGACTGGCTGCCGAGCCTGCTCGCAGCGCGCGACAAAGGCACGCAGCTAGTGAACATCGCACAGGTGTTCGCGCGATCGGGCATGACGCAGCTGACGTGGAAGTCGTCCGGCATCACGCAGGTCTCGCAGATGAAGGGCAAGAAGGTCGCCAACTGGCTCGGAGGGAACCAGTGGGAGCTCTTCGCCGCGCTGACGAAGGCGGGAATCAATCCCAACAACTCCAAGGACGTCACGATCGTCCAGCAGCCGTTCGACATGAACTTGTTCCTGAAGCATCAGGTCGACTCGGCGTCGGCGATGACGTACAACGAGCTCGCGCAGGTCTACGAGAGCGGCGTCAAGCCGTCGCAAGTCAACGTCATCAAGATGCAGGACGTCGGCACCGGCATGCTCGAGGACGGCATGTTCGCGACCGCGTCGTGGCTCAAGTCCCCGGCGAACCAGGCGATCGCGACCAAGGTCATCGGCGCGTCGCTCGCCGGCTGGATCTACTGTCGTGACCACGTCGCCGCGTGCGTCGGGTTTACGCTCAAGGCAGGCCCGACGCTGCCGCGGGGCCACCAGACGTGGATGATGAATCAGATCAACCAGCTGATCTGGCCGAACACGAGCGGCATCGGGATCATGAGCAAGGCCGACTTCGCGCGGACTGCGTCGATCTCGAAGCAGTTCGGTGTCATCAAGAAGGCGGCGTCGAGCGCGTCCTATCGCACCGACCTCGCGGCGGCTGCCGTCGCGGGCCTGAAGAAGCAGGGCCTCGACGTCAACGGCGCGAGCTACAAGCCGATCACGGTCAAGATCGTTCCGGGCGGCAAGTAGATGTCGACGCTGATCAGAGGAGGCCGGATCGTCACCGCGTCGGACAACTACGTCGCGGACGTCTTCGTCGACGACGAACGGATCACGCTGATCGGCGAGAACCTCGACGTCCAGGCGGACAAGGTGATCGACGCAGCCGGGAAGTACGTTCTTCCCGGCTGCGTCGACCCGCATACGCATCTCGACATGCCGTTCGGCGGGACGGTGACGATCGACGACGTCGAGTCGGGCCAGACGTCGGCCGCGTTCGGCGGCACGACGTGCCATGTCGACTTCATCATCCAGGGCAAGGGCCAGACGTTCGCGCAGGCGCTCGACGGCTGGCGCGCGAAGGCGAACGGCAAGCAGGTGATCGACATGGGCTACCACATGGCGGTCACCGACCTCGAGGAGGGCGGCACGCTCGAAGAGCTGGCGACGCTGCCCGACCAGGGGATCACCTCGTACAAGCTCTTCATGGCATACAAGGGCGCGCTCATGGTCGACGACGAGACGCTCTACCGCACGATGGAAGTCGCGGCGAAGACCGGTGCGCTCGTGATGGTGCACGCCGAGAACGGCGACGTCATCGACGTGCTCGTCCGCGAGGCGCTCGAGGCCGGGCACACGGAGCCGCTGTACCACGCGCTCACGCGGCCGCCGGAGGCCGAGGGCGAGGCGACGAACCGCGCAATCCAGCTCGCGCACCTCGCCGGCGCGCCGCTGTACGTCGTGCACGTGACGTGCAAGCAGGCGGTCGAGCCGATCGCCGCCGCGCGCGAGAAGGGCTGGGACGTCTGGGGCGAGACGTGCACGCAGTACTTCTTCAACTCGCTCGACGACATCGCGAAGCCGAACTTCGAGGGCGCGAAGTACGTGTACTCGCCGCCGGTCCGCGACAAGTCGAACTGGGACGTCCTCTGGAACGCCGTGCGCACCGACGCGCTCTCGGCGATCTCGACCGACCACTGCGCCTTCCTCTTCGACGGGCAGAAGACGCTCGGCAAGGACGACTTCTCGAAGATCCCGAACGGTGGTCCCGGGCTCGAGAACCGGCTGCAGATGATCCACGAGTTCGGCGTGCGCGCGGGGCGCATCTCGCTCAACCGGATGGTCGAGCTGCTCGCGACGAACCCGGCGAAGCTCTTCGGCCTCTATCCGCGCAAGGGCACGATCGCCGTCGGCTCGGACGCCGACATCGTCGTCTTCGACCCGGAGAAGCAGGTGACGATCTCGGCGAAGACGCACCACTCGAAGTCGGACTACAACCTCTACGAGGGCACGACCGTGACCGGATCGCCCGAGATCGTGCTTCTCCGCGGGCACGTTCTCGTCGAGAACGACGAGCTCGTCGCCTCCCCCGGCGTCGGGCAATTCGTCGCTCGTGCGCGCTTCGGCCAGGAGCTGAAGCCCGCGCGCACCGCAGTGGCGTAGGAGGCCGCCGTTCGGCCGCGAAAGCGGTCGAAGTGGTCGATTTACGTTCGCTGAACAAAAGCTTCGCTACCGTCGGACGTGCCGTGGGGGTCCGGATCGTTGCAGCGCTCGTGGTCGCTGCCGTGTTCGCGGCGCCTGCAGACGCGGTCACGTATGCGAGCGGCGTCGACGTCTCGCACTACCAGGGCCTCGTCAACTGGACGCAGGTTGCGAGCACGTCGTACCGCTTCACGTTCCAGAAAGCGACGGAAGGCACGACGCTCGTCGACGCGACGTACCCGGTAAACCGCGCGGGCGCGGAGGGCATGGGCATGCGGTTCGGCGCGTACCACTTCGCTCGGCCCGCCGGAACGGGCCCGGCGACGATCGCGGCGAGCGCGATCGCGCAGGCCGACTTCTTCGTCACCACCGCGCAGCCACAGCCGGGCGAACTGCCGCCGGTCCTCGACCTCGAGGTGAGCGGTGGGCTCAGCCCGACTGCGCTCGCGCAGTGGGCGCAGGCGTGGCTCGACGAGGTGAAGGCGCGCACCGGCATCAGCGGGTTCGTGTACTCGTCGCCGAACTTCTGGAAGGACCGGGTCTCGAACTCGTCGGCGTTCGCGCTCGGCGGCTATCACCTCTGGGTCGCGCATTGGACGAAGAACGCGTCGCCGTCCGTCCCCGCCGGCAACTGGGGCGGCCTCGGCTGGACGTTCTGGCAGTGGACCGACTGCGCGAGCGTCCCCGGCTTCCTCAGGTGCGTCGACGGCGATCGCTACGCGGGACCGGATCCCGGGCCGATCGCTGTGGCGCCGAACCCGTCCGGCGCGCCGGCGGCCATCATCCCGCCGACGATCATCGGGACGGTGAAGACGGGCATGCTGCTGACAGCGCAGCCGGGGTCGTGGAGCGGCGGCAAGCCGGTCACGTTCACCTACCAGTGGCAGCGTTGCGACGCCGCCGGCGGCACGTGCACGCCGATCACGGGCGCGGCGAGCGACACGTACAAGCCGACTGCCGACGACGCCGGTCACGCGCTCGTCGTGACGGTCACCGCGCAGAGCTCGGGCGGCGGCGCAGCCGCAGCGTCGGCGCCGACGGTCGCCGTCGGGACGGCGACGGGCGGAACCGTGACGCGGCCGGTTGCGACTGCACCGCCAAGCGTTGCGGGCACGACGGTCGCCGGCCAGCAGCTCGATTCGTCGGTCGGCACCTGGTCCGGCTCCCCCACGTCGTTCGCATACCAGTGGCGGCGCTGCGACGCGAGCGGCGCGACGTGCACGGCGATCACCGGCGCGACCCAGTCGACGTACACGCTCATGCCCGGCGACATCGGTGCGACGCTCTCGCTCGTCGTGACCGCGACGAGCGCGGGCGGCTCGCAGACGGCAGCGACACCGGCGACGGGGCTCGTCGCCGCCGCACCGGTCCCGGCCGCCGTCCCCGGCTCGCTGACAGCGGTGGCAGGACAGGCCGGCGCGGTCGCGACGACGGACGGGCGCGCGCAGGTGACGTGGCAGCCGGGCGCGGTGCCGGCCGGCGCGACGGTCGTGCTCACGCCGGGCGAGCGTCCGCCGGCGCTGCCGGGGACCGGCGTCATCCTCGCCATCGGCGGCGCCTCCGTCCTCCCGTGGCCCGTCGACCTCACGTTCGCGACGGCGCCGCCGGCGGGCTCCGTGATCGGTTACACGGTCGACGGGAAGATCTGGCGGACGCCCGTCGCCCTCGCAGGGCCGACCCTGCCGGCCGGCGACGCCGCCGGGACGTACACGGACACTGCGACCGGCGTCGTGCACGTGCTCGCTGCACAAGCCTTCCGCCTCGCGGAGTTCGCGGCCGGGCGCTGGGGCGACCCGAGCCTCGTCGCGCCCGGGATCCCGACCGTCTATCGCAACGGCAAGCTGACGGCGAAGCGGCTGCGGAGCGGCGTCGTGGTCGTGCGGACGCGCGTGTCGGTCGCCTCGCAGGCGCACCTCTACGTCGGCCTCGCGGGCGGCGCGACGCACGAGTCGCTCGTGCTTCGTCCAGGCAGCGTCCCGATCGTGCTGCGGCTCCACCTGAGGCACGGCGTCAAGGTCAAGCTGCGGGTCGCGGCCGTCGACCCCTTCAAGCGGCACGCCACACTGCTTCTCCCGTTCATCGCGCCGTAGCGCTGGGAATATAGGAGTGTGATCTTTTCCCTCAGGCGGCGCCTGCGGGCGACGCCGGCCGGCCTCGTCGCGCTCGCGCTCGTCGTCGGCGGAGGCGCAGGCGCCGGCGCGGTCGCCTTCCGCTACCTCATCCTCGGGTTCACGGAGCTCTTCACGGGCCACCGCGACTACAGCGCAGTGGCCCGGCACGAGTGGTTCCTCGTCGCCGTTCCCGTCATCGGGGGCCTCATCTACGGGCCGCTCATCCATCTGTTCGCACGCGAAGCGCGCGGCCACGGTGTCCCGGAGGTGATGTACGCCGTCGCCGAGCGCGGCGGCCGGATCCGGCCGCAGGTCGCCGTCGTTAAATCGCTCGCGTCCGCACTCTGCATCGGCTCCGGCGGATCGGTCGGACGCGAGGGGCCGATCGTGCAGATCGGCTCCGCGCTAGGGTCGACGCTCGGACAACTCGCGCGCGTGCCGGAGTCGCGACTGCGGATCCTCGTCGCGTGCGGCGCAGCGGGCGGCATCTCGGCGACGTTCAACGCGCCGATCGCCGGAGTCTTCTTCGGTCTCGAGGTGATCCTGCGCGACTTCGAAGCCGAGTCGTTCGGCGTCGTCGTGCTCTCGTCATTCGTCGCCGACATCATCGGACGAGCCGCGTTCGGGTCGCACCCATTCCTCGCACTCCCCGGATTCGAGCTGCGCTCGCCACTCGAGTACCCGCTCTACATCGGCCTCGGAATCGCGGCCGCCGTCGTCGGCGTCGTTTTCATCAAGGTGTTGTACGGCTCGGAAGACGTCGCCGACAGAATCTGGCGCGGCAAGCCCGAGTGGCTTCGTCCAGCCGTCGGCGGCGTGCTGCTCGGTCTGCTGCTCCTTGCGCTGCCGCAGCTCTACGGCGTCGGCTACCCGCCGCTCGAGAAGGCGATCGGGGGCCGCTATGTCGTCGGCCTCCTGCTGTTGCTCCTCGCCGGAAAGATCCTCGCGACGAGCGTCACGATCGCCATCGGCGGCTCGGGCGGCGTCT
>DASXLN010000113.1:0-2214 GCA_036496165.1 Gaiellaceae bacterium
CGAGCCGATTCCCGTTCCCGTCGCCCGCTGGCTCGGCCGTCTCAAGGCCGCCGCCGCGCGCGTCAACGCCGAGCTCGGGCTGCTCGACGAAGACAAGGCGCAGCGCATCGCCGAGGCCGGCGACCGCATCGCGAACGGCGAGCTTGACGACCAGTTCCCGATCGACGTCTTCCAGACCGGCTCCGGCACCTCGTCGAACATGAACGCGAACGAGGTGATCGCGACGCTCGCCGACGTGCACGCGAACGACGACGTGAACATGGGCCAGAGCTCGAACGACGTCTTCCCGTCTGCCGTCCACCTCGCCGCGCTCGGCGAGATCACCCACGACCTTCTTCCCGCACTGGACGCGCTCGCGGCCGCGCTCACGCTGAAGGCGCAGGAGTTCGACGATGTCGTGAAGTCGGGCCGCACCCACTGGATGGACGCAGTGCCCGTGACGCTCGGCCAGGAGTTTGCGGGCTACGCCGCGCAGGTGCGCGAGGGCAAGGCGCGCGTCGAGTCGACGCTTCCGCGCCTCGGCAAGATCCCGCTCGGCGGCACCGCGGTCGGCACCGGCCTGAACACCCATCCCGAGTTCGCGGCGCGCGTGCGCGCGAAGCTCGCCGCCGACACCGGCCTCGAGATCTCCGCGCCGGCGGATCCCTTCGAGTCGCAGGCGGCGCGCGACGGCCTCGTCGAGGCCTCGGGCGCGCTGAAGACGGTCGCCGTGAGCCTGACGAAGATTGCGAACGACCTGCGCTTCCTCGGCTCCGGCCCCCGTGCGGGCCTCGCCGAGATCTTCCTGCCGGAGTTGCAGAAGGGCTCGTCGATCATGCCGGGCAAGGTCAACCCGGTGATCCCGGAGGTCGTGACGCAGGTGGCGGCGCAGGTGATCGGCAACGACACCGCGATCGCCGTCGGCGGCATGCAGGGCCACTTCGAGCTGAACGTGTTCGTGCCGCTGATGGCGCGCAACCTACTGCAGTCGATCAAGCTGCTCGCCTCCGCGTGTCGGCTGCTCGACGAGAAGTGCGTCTCCGGCATCCAGGCGAACCGCGAGCAGTGCGAGCGCTACGCCGAGCTGACGCTCTCCGCCGCGACCGCCCTGAACCCGTTCATCGGCTACGACAAGGCGTCAGAGATCGTCAAGAAGGCGTCGGCGAGCGGACGCTCACTCCGTGACGTCGCGCGGGAGGAGGGTGTCTCGGACGATGTCCTCGATGAGGCGCTGGACTACCGCAAGATGGCCAAGCCTCACGGGTAGGACGCTCGGGGTCGGTGCGCTCGCCCTTGCGGCGATCGCGGCGACACCAGCACCGAGCGGCTTCCGCGGCCACGTCACGATCGGGCCGCTGACGCCCGTCTGTAGCGTTGACCACCCGTGTGACGGGCCGGCGAAGCAGGTGACGCTGACGTTCTCACGCACTGGCTTCGCGAAGCGTGTCGTCACGGACTCGACCGGCGAGTATCGGATTCTCCTGCGCTTCGGCGCCTACACCGTGCACGCGAACCGGGGCATGTCGATTCGTCCCGCGCATGTCTGGGTCCACCGCGGGCTCGTCGCGCGACTCGACTTCGCGATCGATACCGGTATCCGCTAGCTGACGATGAACAGCGTCTTGGCGGGCTTGCGGGCCTTCGCGAGTGTGCCCTTCTTCACAGCGAGCGTCTCCTCGAACGCGTTGGTCGGCATGCCTCCGAACATCGTCGACAGCCCGGTGTCGTCCGGGTCGTTGTTGCCGAACGTGATCGGGATCACCGCCTCGGTGCTGCCCACGTTTCGGATCATGTGCGCCCACCCCTGTGGGACGAATGCGACGTCGCCGGGATGGAGGTCGAAGGTCGCAACCTTGTCCTCCGGGTCGACGATTGTGAACTGCACGTGGCCCGAGACGCAGTAGTCGAGCTCCCAGGCGTTCGGGTGCCAGTGGGGCTCGCGCAGCCCGCCGGGCTTCAGCCGCAGCAGAAACACGGCGGCGTCGCTGCCGGCGAGCGTCGGCATGTTCTTCACCGTGCACTTCGTGACCGTCCCGTAATCGGTGACGTGGTCGGGCTTCGCCGCGCCGAGCCCGAAGTGGAACTTCTCCGTCGAGTGCGGCAGCGTCGGGGTGCCGCCCGCGTCGGAAGCCGCCAGCGCGTCCGCCGAGAACGCCGTAGCCGCCACGCCCGCAGCTCCTGCCACGAGCAGGTTCTTGCGCGTCATGCCGTCCATCGTGTCTCCTTCTGTCGCAG
>DASXLN010000114.1:0-5441 GCA_036496165.1 Gaiellaceae bacterium
GGCGGCTTCGCCACCGGCGGCGTCGCCGTCGAGCCGCCGCAGCCGCCGAGCACGAGCACGGCGGCCAGCATCGTTGCGACGCGCCTCATTCGCCGCGGGAGAGCCGCGCCGCCAACGTCTCCGGTAGCCCTTCCGCACGCATGGCGCTCTGCGTGCGCTCGACGTCGTACTCGACCCGGTGGAACGCCGCCGTCCGCGCGCCGAGGTCGAGCCTGAGGTACGCGGCGCGCCAGTCGCCGTCGCGCGGCTGACCGACCGAGCCGGGGTTCAGCAGCGTGCGCTCGCGCAGCTCGACCTCGGTACCCGCAGGAGCGAGGCCGCCGACGAGCATGTCGTTCGCCCACTCGACCGCGAGCGCGACGTGGCTGTGCCCGACGAGCACGAGCGGATCCGGGCTGAGCGCGAGTGTCGCCGCTGCCGCTTCGTCGGAGAGGATGTACTCCCACACGGGATCGCGCGCGCTCGCGTGGTAGAGCGCGACGCCGTCGTGCTCCCCCTGCGGCTCGAGCCGGCCGATGAACGCCGATGCGGCCTCGGAGAGGACGCCGCGGGTCCAGCGTGCGGCGACGGCGGCGTCGCCGCTGAACTCGTCCAGGTCGATCGTCCCGCGCACGGCGAGATCGTGGTTCCCGGCAAGGCAGATATCTGCACGCGCCTCGACGATCTCGCAGCACTCGTTCGGGCGCGGGCCGTAGCCGACGAGGTCGCCGAGGCACCAGAGCGCGTCAGGCGGCTCCGCGTCGATCGACGCGAGGACGGCCTCGAGCGCCGCGAGATTCGAGTGCACGTCCGAGACGACCGCGATCCGCACCCGACAAAGCTAGTCCGGCGAGGACCGGGACGGTTGCGGGCACGGTCGACGTCACCGCCAGCAACAGGCCCCATGCGCCGGCGGCGATCCCGGTCGCGAGCGCGGCGCGGATTCGCGTGCGCGCGACCACGCCGAGAAGCGCGGGGGCGACGAGGTCGAGCCATCCCATCGTCGCCGACCCGAACGTCGCATCCTGCAGCCGTGGGATCGAGGGCAGCGACGCACCGTGCAGTGCAGTGCTCGCCGGCTGCACCTGCTTGGTTCCCCAGACGAGAACGACGTCGACGATCGCGACGACGACGAGGCCCACTGCGATCGACCAGTCCGGTGCGACGCGCGCGACGAGGCGCGCGAGCGTGACCGCCGCGAGTGCGACGAGCGCGACGGACGCGCCCTGCGCGACGAGCCCGTCCGTGCGCCACGCGACGAGCCATAACGCGGCCGCGACCGGGAGGCGCCAGACGCCCGCCGCCGCGAGGAGCGGCGTGCCGACGGCGCCGGCCCAGGCGAGCGCGTGGGCGCCGCCGCTGCGCAGCAACGCGACGCCGACCGCGAGCGCAGCGGCGGGCAGCAGGATCCCGACGAGCAGCAGCCTGTTCCGCGCGCGTCTTCGAGGAGGCCGCGCGACGAGGACGACGAGTGCCTGTACGACGCACAGGACGGCGTACGACGGAGCGAGACTCAGTGTTCGGGCGCTTCGGGCAGGTTGCGGATGCCCTCGGTCGTCTGCCACTTCGACCACGAGTCCTGCAGCGCGGCCATCAGCTCCTCGATGAAGCGCGGCGACGCGTTGATGCGCGCCACCACCGCGCCGGGGACGTCGCCCTCCTCGACCTCGTGCTCGATGCGCGCGAAGGTCAGCGTGAACTCGTACCGCGAGAAGCTGATGTTCGCGAAATTCGCGTACGCCCCCGCGATGTCGGCCGGATCGAGGTGGATGTTGAGCCGGCGCTCGCCGGTCTCCTGGGGCTCGTCCTCGTCCACGCGGCCACGATACTACGGCCACCTTGGACGCCGCCCGCCGCCTCCGCCAGACCGCCTGGCTCCTCGTCGCAGTGGCGGCGACGCTCGGCGTCGGCACGATCGGCTTCCGGGAGATCGTCCACGAGACGTGGCTTGAGTCGTTCTACCGCGCCGTCATCACCTCGACGCTGACCGGCCTGGACACGGTGCCGTCGTCGAACGGCGCGCGGCTGCTGTCGATTGCGATGGTGATCGCCGGGTTGACGATCATCGCCTACGCCGGTGCGGTTATCGTCGAGGCGATCGCCGGCGGCGTCCTCACAGGGGTGCTCGCCGAACGCCGGAGGGAGCGGACCATCGAACGCCTGAACGACCACTTCATCATCTGCGGCTACGGCCGCGTCGGCCGGCGCGTTGCCGACGAGTTCCGTGCGTCCGGCGTCGCGTACGTCGTGATCGATTACAGCGACGAAGCGATCGACTCGGCGAAGGAGCGCGGCGACCTTCTCATCGAGGGGAACGCGACGAAGGACGAGGACCTCCGCCGCGCGGGGCTCGAGCGCGCGAAAGGGCTCGTTGCAGCGGCCGACTCCGACGCCGACAACCTCTACATCGTCCTCTCCGCGCGGTCCGCGCGCCCGGAGATGCAGATCGTCGCCCGCGTCTCCGACGAGGACGCGGGACGGAAGCTCCAGCTCGCCGGAGCGGACCGCGTCGTGCTGCCGTACGCGACCGCTGGACGGACGATGGCGAACCTCGTCCTGCGGCCCCAGGTGACGGCGTTCCTCGACGCGGTGACGACGGCGACCGGCCCCGACCTGCACTTGGCCGAGATCGAGATTCACCGTACGTGCCACCAGGCGGGCAAGACGATCCGCGACATCCGCGTGCGCCACGAGACGGGCGCGATCATCATCGCGCTGCGCAAGGGCGACGGCACCTTCGACACGACGCCGGAGCCGGACGTCGTCATCGAGCCGGGCGACGTCATCGTCGGCGTCGGGACGAGCGACGAGCTCAAGCGGCTCGAGGACCTGTTCGCGCTTGGTAGCTGACCCCGTCACGGCCCTGGCCGAAGCGCTCGGACCGGACATCGAGCTCGAGCGGCCGAGCGAGGCCACACACGGCGACTACGCGACGAACGCGGCACTGAAGCTCGCGGGCGCGCGCCGGCAGGCGCCGCGCGAGATCGCGGCCGAGCTCGCCGCCCAGGCGGAGGCTCTCGAGCACGTGGCCCGCGCCGAGATTGCAGGCCCGGGTTTCGTCAACCTCTTCCTCGACGACGCCTGGTTCGCCGAAGCACTCGGGACGATGCTCGCCGACGAGCCGTGGCCGAGGACCGGCACGCGAATCCAAGTCGAGATGGTGTCTGCGAACCCGACCGGGCCGATCACGGTCGCAGGCGCGCGCAACGGCGCGTACGGCGACTCCGTCGCACGGCTACTCGAGTTCGTCGGCGACGACGTCGAGCGCGAGTACTACTACAACGACTCGGGAGCGCAGATGGACCGCTTTCGCGCGTCGGTCGAGGCGGTGCGGCGCGGGGAGGAGCCTCCGGCCGACGGGTACCAGGGCGATTACATCCGCGAGCTCGCGGCCACGCCCGGCGATCCCGTCCCGGAGATGCTGCACCGCATCGAGGCGACGCTCGAGCGCTTCCGCATCCACTTCGACTCGTGGGAGCGGCAGAGCGTCGTCGAGCAGCGGCTGCCGGAGCTGCTGCCCAAGCTCGACACGTACGAGAAGGACGGAGCACTGTGGGCGCGCTCGTCCGCGTACGGCGACGAGGAGGATCGCGTGCTCCTCCGCTCGGGCGACCGGACGCCGACGTACCGCGCCGCGGATGTCCCGTACCTCGTCGACAAGCTCGAGCGCGGCTTCGACCGTGCGATCTACATCCTCGGCGCCGACCACCACGGCACGCGCAACTGGTACGCGGCGGTCGCGCGCATGCTCGGCTACGACCCGTCGCGCGTCGAGGTGCTTCTCTATCAGCTCGTCCACCTGACGAAGGGCGGTGAGCTGACGAAGATGTCGAAGCGGCGCGGCGACGTCGTCTTCCTCGACGACTTCCTCGACGAGATCGGCGTCGACGCCGCACGCTGGTTCCTCGTCAACCGCGGCCCCGACCAGACGATCGAGATCGACGTCGACCTCGCTGCGGAGCGCTCGCAGAAGAACCCGGTCTACTACGTCCAGTACGCGCACGCGCGCATCGCCGGGATCCTCCGGAATGCGGGGGATGCGCGCGTCGCGCCCGAGCCGTCGGCCCCGCTCGCGGCGGAGGAGCGGGAGCTCGTGAAGCGGCTTGCCGAGTTCCCAGCCGTCGTGCGCGAGGCGGCCGAGCGGCGCGGCCCCCAGGCGATCCCGGCGTACGCCATCCGCGTCGCCGACGACTTCCACCGCTTCTACCACGAGCATCGCGTGCTCGAGAGCGAGCAGGAGGCGTTCCGGCTCGCGCTCTGCCGTGCGACGCAATCGGTGATCGCTCGCTGCCTCGATCTCGTCGGGGTCGAGGCACCTGACAGGATGTAGCGCCGTGAGCCAGAGGCAGGCGCCCGACCGCAACATCGCGATGGAGCTCGTCCGCGTGACCGAGGCGGGGGCGATGGCTGCGGCCCGCTGGATCGGCCGCGGAGACAAGGAGGCGGCCGACAAGGCGGCGGTCGACGCCATGCGGTACGTCCTCGACAGCGTCGCGATGCACGGCGTCGTGGTCATCGGCGAAGGCGAGAAGGACGAGGCGCCGATGCTCTACAACGGCGAGGAGGTCGGAAGCGGCGAAGGGCCGGAGGTGGACGTCGCCGTCGACCCCCTCGAGGGCACGCGTCTCACTGCGCTCGGGCAGCCGAACGCGATCTGCGTCATCGCGGTCGCCGAGCGCGGGACGATGCTGTTCCCCGGCGCTGCGCTGTACATGGAGAAGATCGCCGTCGGTCCCGCGGCAATCGACGCGATCGACATCCGCCGAACGCCGACGGAGAACGTGCGCGCGGTCGCCGGCGCGCTCGGGAAGACGCCGCGCGAGATCGACGTCGTCGTTCTCGAGCGCGAGCGCCACGAACAGCTGATCGAGGAGCTGCGCGGCGCCGGCGCACGCGTGCGACTCATCCGCGACGGCGACGTCGCGCCGTCGATCGCGGCCGCGCAGCCCGGGACCGGCGTCGACATGCTCTACGGCATCGGCGGGACGCCCGAGGGCGTGATCTCGGCGGCGGCGCTGAAGTGCGTCGGCGGCGGCATCCAGGGACGGCTGTGGCCGCGGAACGACGACGAGCGGCGACGGTTGCTCGAGGCCGGCCTCGACCCGGAGCGCGTGCTGTACACCGACGACCTCGTCTCCGGCCGCGACGTCTTCGTCGCGGCGACCGGCGTGACGACGGGAGCGCTCCTGCGCGGCGTGCAGTACACACCCGGCGGCGCGACCACCGATTCGATCGTCATGCGCTCGCGGTCCGGGACGGTGCGGCGCGTCGTCGCGCAGCAGTCGCTGACGAAGCTCTCAGCCCTGACGGGCTTCGAGTACACGTAGAACTAGACCGCGACCGCCTCGCGTTCCATGTCGGGCGCGTACGTGCCCGTCTGTGCCGCGGAGTTCATCTTCGCGCGGTGGTAGAAGGCGCGCTGGCCGGCTTCGACGTTCTCCGGCTTGCCGCCCCACGCCTTG
>DASXLN010000115.1:0-6310 GCA_036496165.1 Gaiellaceae bacterium
GCGGGAACGCCGTTGCGGACGAACCAGCCGGCGATCCGCTCCGGCCAGTCGGGCGAGCCCCAGACGCGCTCGCATTGCGCGTAGTCGAGGCGTCCCTGGAAGACCGGTGCGCCGGTCGCGCGCGCGGCCGGGGCCGCGCCCCCGACGTGGTCGGGATGCATGTGCGTGATGAAGATCCGGACGACCGGCCCGTCGACCTGCGCGAGGATCTCCTCCCACGACGGCTCCGCGAGGCCAAGGCCCGTGTCGACGAGCGTCCAGCCGTCCTCGCCGCGCAGGAGGAAGCAGTGGACGTGGCGGGGCCCGCTCGGCAGCGGGAGGGTCACCCGGAGGATGCCGGGCTCGACCTCGACTGGCGTTGCGAACGTATGTTCGATAAGCTTGGGCACGGGGATGCGAGTCGAGTATCGCGAAGAGCCCTGCCGCTCCGCGCTGAACCGGGTCCAGGGCATGCCGTTCGGGTGGTCGCTCAACCCGTACATGGGGTGCGCCCACCGCTGCACGTTCTGTTACGTCCGCGCTTTCGAGCGGCGCGCCGACCGGCCGTCGGACGACCGCTACGGATCGAGCATCCGGGTCAAGACGAACGTTGCGGACGTGCTGCGGCGCGAGCTGGCGCGCCCGTCGTGGCAGCGCGAGGGGATCGCGATCGGCGCGGCCACCGATCCCTACCAGCCCGCCGAGGGGCGCTACAAGCTGACGCGCGCGTGCCTGCAGGTGCTCGCCGACGCGGCCAATCCGTTCGGCCTGATCACGCGCGGGCCGATGATCCTGCGCGACGTCGACGTACTCGTCGAGGCGGCGCGCCGGGCCGACGTGAGCGTCACGTTCTCGATCCCGACGCTCGACACCGACATCTGGCGGCGCACCGAGCCTGGCACGGCTCCTCCCCACCAGCGCCTGCGCGCGCTGAGCCGGCTCGTCGAGGCGGGAATCAAGGTCGGCGTCGGCATGGCCCCGATCCTCCCCGGGCTGAGCGACCGGCCGGAGCTGCTCGCCGACGTCGTGCGCGCGGCGCGCGCCGCCGGCGCGACCGGCGTGTGGGCGAACGTCCTCTACCTCAAGCCGGGGACGAAGGAGCACTTCCTCGCCGCCCTCGAGCGCGACTGGCCCGAGCTCCTGCCGGAGTACGACACGCTGTACGGGAAACGCGCCTACGTGCGGGCGGACGTCTCGCAGCCGCTCCGCGAGCAGGTGCGCGAGCTCGCGCGCGCGCACGGCGTCCGCGACCGGCGGCGCGTGCGGATCGAGCCGCCCGCGGATCCGGAGCAGCTGTCGCTCGCGGTCTAGAGCCCGCCGGCGAGCCAGAGCACGAAGAGCGCCACGAGCGACAGCAGGATCGCTCCGACCATGAGCGCGACGTTCATGCCGAGGATGACGGCGAGCAGCGTGCCCGCGTCCGAGTCGCGGCCGCGCGTGAGCTTCCGCAGGTCGCGGTTCAGCCGCGCCCGCCGCCCGGGCGGCGGGCCGACGCGCGCGACCGGCACTCCGAACCCACGGAGCTCGTGCTCGAGCTCCACGTCGGCGGCCGCGCCGGCGACGAGGATCTCGGTCGCCGGATGCCGGGCGAGCCGTTCCGCCACCGCCTCGACCGGATCGACGCCGCCGGCCGAGCTGGTGACGTCGACGAGCCCCTCGAGCGCCCGCTCCGCCTCGAGCGCGCGCACAGACGCCTGCATCTCGGCGCCTTCGTCCGCGTTCGAGAGCCAGTCGAGCGGGCCGACGACGCTCGTCGCCAGCACGTGGACGCGTGCCGGCCGGCGCGCGAGCGCGAGTCGGATCGTCTCCGGCGAGGCGTCGCCGACGACGACGAGCAGGACTTCGACCGCTCCGCCGACCACGGGGCAGTTGTATATGCCGTCGGAAGACAGGCATAGACTTGGCCTTCCCCGCGTATGCCCAATTCCGAGATCACCGTCCTGATCGTCGACGACCACGAGGTCGTGCGCGAAGGCCTGCGCCTGTCCCTGTCGCGGGCGCCGCACGTGCGCGTCATCGGGGAGGCGTCCGACGGCGAGAGCGCGGTCGCCCTCGCCGAGCGGCGGCGACCGAACGTCGTGATCATGGACGTGCGGATGCCGGGCATGGACGGGCTCGAGGCGACGAAGCTCCTCACCGACCAGGACCCGAACGTCGCAGTGCTCATCTTCACGGCGTACAGCGAGCGCAGCCTCCTCAGCCGCGGCCTCGACTCGGGGGCGAAGGGCTACATCCTCAAGGAGGCGCCGCACGAGACCCTGGTGCGCGCGATCGAGAAGGTGGCCGAGGGCGAAGGCTACGTCGACCCGGCGCTCATGCCCGCGTTCCTCTCCGGCAAGGACAAGGAGGAGATGCTGACGACGCGGGAGCGGGAGATCCTCCAGCTCCTCGCCGACGGCATGTCGAACGCCGATGTCGCGACGAAGCTCTTCATCAGCCAGGAGACGGTGAAGAGCCACGTGCGCCACATCCTCGCGAAGCTCGAGGCGGACACCCGCACGCACGCCGTCGCGATCGCGCTGCGCGAAGCGATCATCGACTAGTGGACGACGAGGAAGCGCGTCGGGACCCGACCGACGAGATCCTCGCGGCCGAGCAGGACGAGCGGCGCAGGATCGCGTTGTTCCTCCACGACGGGCCGGTGCAGTCGCTCGCCGGCGTCGCGCTCATGCTCGACGCCGCGCAGAACTTCCTCCAGCGCGGCGAGACGCGCGAGGCCGGTGAGGTGCTCGACCGTGCGCTCAGCCGGACGCGCACGACGATCGGCGAGCTGCGCGACCTGTCGTTCAACCTCGAGCCGGTCGTGCTCCGCGACCACGGGATCGGCACCGCGCTCCAGGCGCTCGGCGACGACCGCGGCGCTGCGAACGGGATCGCAGTCGAGGTCGACGCGGCCGAGGCAGAGACGCTGAGCGAGCGGACGCAGGCGGCGCTGTACGCGATCGTGCGCGAGGCGCTCGAGGGCGCCATCCGGCGCGGACCGCCGACGAAGTTCGCCGTGCGAGTCCAGCCGGCGCAGGAAGGCGGGCTCGCGATCCTCATCTTCGACGACGCGCCCGGCGAGCGGCGGCAGCGGTCGCTCGAGGTGCTGCGCGAGCGGGCGCGGACGCTCGGCGCGGCCCTCGACGTCGATCGCGACGACGAGGGCACGACGATGCGTCTCGTGCTCCCGACGTACCCGCGCGGCGAGTAAAATTCGCGCGCGATGGCGGAAGCGCATCTCCTCTTCGTCTGGAAGACCTCGGGTTACGAGTTGCGCGAAGCGCCCGGCGACGCGCCCGCCGTCGGCGCCGAGGTCGAGCAGGACGGCGAGCGCCTGAGCGTGACGAAGGTCGCGCCGTCGCCCCTTCCGGGCGACAAGCGCGCGTGCGCCTACCTCGTCCGCGCGTAGCCGCGCGCGGACACGTCCAAGCCGCGTCTCCGGAGCACACGACCGGTGCCAGGCACCGATGCGGCATCGATACGGCAACGGTACGACGGCGTCACCAAACGCGAGCGTGAGCCGATCTCGCAACGCGGCTCGGCGAGCCGAGCCGTCGTCACGAAATCGTCACGCGCAGCGTGCAAGAGGCGCGACGACCCCGTAACCGTGCCTGGCACCGGTCGTGGTTCACCGGGCCGCGTCCTCAGCGGCCGCGAGGCCGAGGACGAGCGCCTGCGCGAGGCCGCTCGCGTAGCCGCCGGTGGCGATGCCACCGGCGTCGACGCCCGCCGCCCAGACACCGTCGAGGCCGAGAACGCGCGCGTTCTCGGCCACGCGCAGCCCACCGATCGTGTGCGTCACACCGGCCGACACGTGCACGGCGATGCGCCCGTCGTCGCGCGCGACGACGGTGCCACCGGCTGCGCGCGCCGCCTCGATGCGCTCGTTCGTCCGCTCGACGACGTACCACGCACTCGGCCCGATCAGCTGCGCGAGATCGTTCTCGTGCCATGCGACCTTGCGCGGCGTGATGTCGCGGCCGTCGTCGGTAAGCACACGTGCATCGTGGCCGTACAGCTGCGCGAGCGCGACGAAGTCCTCCTCACGGATGCGCGCCGGCCGCGCCGGCATCGCGCGGCCGAAGAACTCCCCCATCCCCGCCGTCACCGACGCGCCCTGCGCAAGCGCCCAGTCGAGCGCGTCTCCCGCGCTCCACGGGTTCGCCCGCAGGAGCAATCCCCGCTCCTCCGCCAGCCGGCGGCCGAATCCACCGGTGGCGAGCACGACCGGCGCCTCCGCCTCCGGCGGGAGCGCCGTCTGCAGCCGCACGTCCACCTGCCCCGCCAGCAGCTCCGTGAGGGCACGCGGGTCGAAGCGCTTGCCCGTCGTCCGCGGGTTCTCGGTGTCCTCCCACACCGGCTCGGCACCGAGCGCGACGAGCCATGCAAGCGCCTCGTCGAGCCGCTCCCACACGAGCCGCTGGAGTGCCTCGTCGCCGCCCGGGCAGTCGGTCCGGAAGTCGTCCCAGGAGATGTGACGCCAGACGACACCGCTCGACAGCAGCATCGATCCGCCCGCACGCGTGCCCTTCTCGATCACGACGGGGTCGAGCCCGAGCTCGCGCGCGCGCACGGCGGCGACGAGGCCCGCCATCCCCGCGCCGGCTATCAGCACTACGTCAGCGAGAAGGTCGGCTTGTGCTCGACGTACTCGATGCGCACGCCCTCGGGACCGCGGAGGAACACCGCGTACGTGTTGGGCGCGTCCTTGATGTCGTCGATCTCGACGCCGAGGTCGTTCGCGGCGGCGATGTGCTCGTCTGCCGAATCGACGAGCACGGCAAGATGGTTGAGGAGCGGGCGCTCGGGCGCGCCCGGCTTGCCGGGATGGAACTCGACGTACGCCCCACCGACGGAGACGCGCGGACACCCGGACGAGCCCGGTGCCGCCGGCTCGAAGCCGAGCCGGACGTACTCCGCCGCGGTCTCGTCGGGCGTCGCCGAGAAGAGCGCGACGTGGTCGAGATCGGGCTCGCCGTCGACGAGCACGATGTGGACGCCCTCGCCGAGCTCGAGCTCGCGCGGGCCGTCGACGTCGGGCATGCGCCACGCGACGTGCTTCAGCGCTCCGCGCTCGCGCGGGCCGTCGGCGGCGAAGAGCGTGAGCTTGCCGCGCCGCGCATCCGCGCCGACGAGCGTGAACGCGTCGGTGCGCTCGATGACGTGCATGCCCAGCTTCGCCGTCGCGAATTCGGCGAGTGCGTCCCGGTCCGCCACCCAGTACGCGACGTGATCCAGCGTCGTCGGATTCACGCCTTGAGCGTACCCACCTCGCCCGGCTTTACGTCACGAGGACTTCGTCTCGCCCTTCTCCTTGCGCGTCTTGTTGACCGTGCGAGCGGCGATCTCCTTCGCCCGCTTGAGCGAATGGCCGCGCTTGCGCTCGCTCTCCTTGACGTGCTCGTACTGCCGTTCGCGCTTGTCGGACCATGCCTGCTCAGGCATGAGGCATTCCCCCTTTCACTGAGGGAACGGCTCGGCCTGCAGGCCGGTTACGTCTCGATCGGCTCGTTGTGAACGTCGTTCTCGACCGCATATTTCTCGGTGAGCTCGTTCACGGTCGCCATTCCCTTGGGGAAGGCGTAGTTGATCTCGACGAACGCGTTCCACTTGTCCGGGAGCGCATCCTCCGGGAAGATCGCCTCGACCGGGCACTCCGGCTCGCAGGCGCCGCAGTCGATGCACTCCTCGGGGTCGATGACGAGGATCCTGTCCGCCTCGTGGATGCAGTCCACCGGGCAGACGTCGACGCAGGAACGGTCTTTGATGTCGATACAAGGCTCGGCGATGATGTAGGTCACGGCGCCCACTTTAGTGGACGCGCGAAACCGGACATCCGTAGAACCTCCTAGGCGCCCAGCAGCTCGGCGACGACCTCGGGCCCGCGTTCGACGAGGGCCGACTTCGCGAGTACCTGGTCGAAGCCGGCCGCATGCGCCGCGCGCAGCCCCGCCGTGTCGGTGTGGTTCGTGTAGCCGAGGATCGGGATGTCCGGATACGTGTCGGCCACCTCCTCCGGCTCGATGCGCGAGATGTCGCAGATCACGAGCTCGGGGTCGTCGGTGTGGTCGACCGTGATCAGGTGATGCCCGGGCAGAAGCGCCTCGAGCTTGCCGCGGAAGAAGAGGTCGACCCCACAGAGCAGGATCGTGGCCACGTGACAAGGTTAGAGGGGAATGGCTGACCCGTACAAGACGGGCCTCGAGCACATCCGCGCCGGCCGGTACTTCGAGGCGCACGAGGAGCTCGAGATCGCGTGGCGGGCAGCGGCCCCGGAGGAGCGCGACTTCTACCAGGGGCTCGTGCACGTCGCCGTCGCCTGGTACCAGGACGCGAGGGGGAATCGGGT
>DASXLN010000116.1:0-1686 GCA_036496165.1 Gaiellaceae bacterium
GCATGACTGCATCCCCTGTACGGGTTCACCGTCCAACGGAACGGCATCCGCGACTTCTCGGGCACGCGGTTCAGCACGGACTTGGCCTGGACCTCGTAGAAACGCGTGTCGAGCGCCTCGGGAGCGTCGAACGTGCGGACGGCGGCGGGATCGCGGTAGCCGGGCAGACGGTGCTGCTCCTCCTCGCCGATCGTCAGGTTGCTCCACCGCACGAACATATGTTCGCATAGGACGCAGACGTTCGCGCGGCCGGCGGACACCGCACGCTAACGAGCTCGACGGCTCGTCAGAACTCGATCACGCTGCGGATGCCGTCCTGGGCCTCCATGAGCTCGAAGCCGTGGTTGACGTCCTCGAGGCCGATGCGATGGGAGATGAACGGGTCGACGTCGATCTCGCCGTCGAGGTAGCGGAGCACGAGGGCGGGCACGTCCTCGCGGCCCTTCAGCCCGCCGAAGGACGAGCCGCACACGCGCCGCCCGGTGATCAGCAGTCGCGGGACCACGTCGAGCGTCTCGCCGCGGCCGGCGACGCCGCAGACCGTGCAGAGCCCCCAGCCCACCCGTGCCGCTTCGAGCGCCTGGCGCATAACCGCGACGCTCCCCGTGGCCTCGAAGGTGTAATCGGCGCCGAGGCCGTCGGTCATCTCGAGGATCCGCTCGACGGCGTCCTCGCCGCCCGACATCACGTCGGTGGCCCCCTGCCCGCGCGCAAGCTCCAGACGCTCCGGCGCCAGGTCGACGCACACGATCCGCTCGGCTCCCTGCAGTCGCGCGCCGGCGACCGCGCCGAGACCCACCATGCCGGCCCCGAAGACGACGCACGTCGACCCCGGACGGACCGCGGCCGTCTTGATCGCCGCCCCGAGACCGGTCGACAGGCCGCACGCGAACAGGCACGCGCGGTCGAGCGGTGCCTGCGGATCGATGCGCGCCAGCGCGATCTCGGGCATCACCGTGTACTCGGCGAACGTCGAGGTCCCCATGAAGTGACGCAGCGGCTCGCCGTTGCGGGAGAGCCGCGTCGTGCCGTCGGGCAGATAGCCGCGGTTCTGCTGCTCGCGGATCGCCGTGCAGAGGTTCGTCAGCGGACTGCGGCAATGCGTGCACTCGCCGCATTGCGGCGAGAAGAGCGTCACGACGTGGTCACCCTCGGCGACCAGCGACACGCCCTCCCCGCAGCGCTCCACGACGCCGCAGCCCTCGTGCCCGAGGACGGCGGGCACGTACCCGGACGGGTCGGCGCCCGAGGCGGTGTACATGTCGGTGTGGCACACGCCGCACGCCACCACCCGCACGAGTACCTCACCGGGGCCGGGATCCGCCAGGTCCACGTCACGTACGGCGAGCGGATCGCCGAAGCGCTCGAGGACCGCGGCCCGCATCCTCATCGGGCGCGGACCAGCAGCCGTTCCTCGCCCGCGAGCGTCTGGCTCGTCGCCGACTCGATCGCCACGTCGGTCAGCTCGCCGGCCTGCGCGAGCCCCGCGAAGTTCACGACCTTGTTGTGCCGCGTGCGCCCCCGCAGCCGCTCCGCGTCCGTCCGCGACGGTCCTTCCACGAGCACCTCGACCGTCCGTCCCACGAAGCGCTGCGCGCGCTCGCGCGCGCCCGCCTGGACGAGCTCTACGAGCCGCTCCATGCGCTCGACCTTGACCGCATGCTCGACGAGCCCGTCGCTGATCGC
>DASXLN010000117.1:0-5479 GCA_036496165.1 Gaiellaceae bacterium
GTGTGCTCGGCCGACAGCTTCGCGGCGCGCTGCGGGTCGTTCCAGAAATCGGGCTTCCCGAGCTCCTCTTCGAGCTCGGCTATGCGGGACCTCAGCGAAGCGACGTCAAAGGTAACCACGGACCCAGTCGAGCTGGGCCCCGATCTCCTTCAACTGGTCTTCGAGTGAGAGCTCGCGTTCGTCAGCCATCGCTACGCCCCGTGACACTTCTTGAACTTCTTGCCGGAACCGCACCAGCACGGGTCGTTGCGGCCGACCTTGTGCGGCGAGCTCGTCTGCACGGCGACCGGTGAGAGGCCGAGCGTCGGCGCGACGCCGCCGCCTGCGGCCGCGATCGCGTCCGCGCCCTGGGCAGTCTCGTGCTCGTACCGCACGTTCCCGTTGCCTTGCTGCTGCTGCGCAAGCTCCTGCTGCGCCTGCTCGGGCGCGAGCTCCGCGTGGAACAGGTGGAGGACGACCTCGCCGCGGATCGAGCGGGACAGCTCGATGAACATGCGCTCGCCCTCGGCGGTGTACTCGACGAGCGGGTCCTTCTGCGCCATCGCGCGCAGGCCGATGCCCTCGCGCAGGTAGTCCATGTGCTCGAGGTGCTCGCGCCAGCGGACGTCGACGACCTGGAGGATCACGAACCGCTCGAGCTCGCGCATGAGCTCCGCCCCGAACTCCTCCTCCTTCGCGGTGTACTCGTCGCGCGCGTCGGTCCGGAACTCCTCCATCAGCGACTCGCGCGAGATCTCCGAGAGATCCTCGCGCAGCTCGGCCGCCGTGATCTCCGTCTGGTAGAGCGCGGCCATCGCGTTCGTCAGCCCTTCGAGGTCCCACTCCTCGGTGTACGCCTCCTCGGTGAAGGCGTTGACGGTGTCCTCGATCACCTCGTCGATCCAGAGCTTCACCTGCTCCGACATGTCCTCGCCCTCGAGCACCTGCCGCCGCTGCTCGTAGATGCGCCCGCGGTGCCGGTTGAGGACGTCGTCGTACTTGAGGACGTTCTTGCGCATGACGAAGTTCTGCTCCTCGACCTTCTTCTGCGCGCCCTCGATCTGCCGGCTGAGGATCTTCGCCTCCATCGGCTGGTCCTCCGGGATCTTGAAGCGCTCCATGATCCCCTTGATCCGATCGCCTGCAAAGAGGCGCACGAGGTCGTCCTCGCCGGAGAGATAGAAGCGCGTCTCGCCGGGATCGCCCTGACGGCCCGAGCGGCCGCGCAGCTGGTTGTCGATCCGGCGCGACTCGTGCCGCTCGGTGCCGAGCACGTAGAGGCCGCCGAGCTCGCGCACGCCTTCGCCGAGCTTGATGTCGACGCCGCGGCCCGCCATGTTCGTCGCGATCGTCACCGCGCCGCGCTGGCCGGCGTCCTTGATGATCTCCGCCTCGCGCGCGTGCTCCTTCGCATTCAGGACGTTGTGGCGCACGCCCTGGCGCGTCAGCAGCTGCGACAGGTACTCGGACGTCTCGACAGCGATCGTGCCGACGAGCACCGGCTGTCCCTGCTCGGAACGCTCCTTGATGTCGCGCGCGACGGCGAGGAACTTCCCGTCCTTCGTCTTGAAGACGAGGTCCTGCTTGTCGAGGCGCGCGACCGGCACGTTGGTCGGGATCTCGACGACGTTGAGGTTGTAGATCTCGACGAACTCCTTCTCCTCCGTCTTCGCCGTGCCGGTCATGCCGGCGAGCTTCTCGTACAGGCGGAAGTAGTTCTGGAGCGTGATCGTCGCCATCGTCAGGTGCTCTTCCTGGATGCGGACGCCCTCCTTCGCCTCGACCGCCTGGTGGAGGCCCTCGCTCCAGCGCCGGCCCTCCATGATGCGGCCGGTGAACTCGTCGACGATCTTCACCTCGTTGTCCTGGATGACGTAGTCGACGTCGCGCTGGAAGAGCGCCTGCGCCTTCAACGCCTGGTGGAGATGGTTGACGAGCTGCGCGTTCTGCGGCGCGTACAGGTTGTCGATGCGGAGCGCCCGCTCGACCTTCGCAACGCCCGACTCGGTGACGGCGACGGTCTTGTGCTTCTCGTCGTACTCGAAGTCGGCGCCGATCTGCTCCGCGTGCCCCTTCGGGTCGCCGGGAGTCGAGCGGTGGCCGACGAGCTGCGCGGCGACGCGCGCGAAGTCGTAGTAGATCTGGGCGGCAGTCTCCGGCTCGCCGGAGATGATGAGCGGTGTGCGCGCCTCGTCGACGAGGATCGAGTCGACCTCGTCCACGATCGCGAACGGATGGCCGCGTTGCACGAGGCCCTCGAGTGAGACCGACATGTTGTCGCGCAGGTAGTCGAAGCCGAACTCCGAGTTCGTCCCGTAGGTGACGTCGGCGCGATACGACTCGCGCCGCGGCTCGAACGGCATCATGTTCTCGATCGAGCCCGTGCGCATGCCGAGCGCCTCGTACACGGGCAGCGTCCACTCCCGGTCGCGCTTGGCGAGATAGTCGTTGACCGTGACGAGATGCGTCCCGCGATTGGCGAGCGCATTGAGGTAGAGCGCCTGGACGGCGACGAACGTCTTGCCCTCGCCGGTCTTCATCTCGGCGATGTCACCTTCGTGCAGGACGATCCCGCCCATCAGCTGCACGTCGAAGAGGCGGACGCCCATCGTCCGCTTGAACGCCTCGCGGACAGCGGCGAACGCCTCGAACACGAGGTCGTCGAGGCTCTCCCCGTTCTCGACGCGCTGCTTCCACTCCGCCGTCTTCGCTGCGAGCTCCGCGTCCGAGAGCTTCTCGAACTCGGGCTCGAGCGTGCCGACGTACGCCGCCTGCTCGGCGAGCCGCTTGAGCCGCCTGCCTTCGCCGGCGCGGAGAACCTTTTCGAGAGAGCCGAGCTGCTGGGCCATGCAGGAACAGGGTAGCGGGGGTCAGAGCCGCGAGGCCGTGACCTCCCAGAGGTCGCCGTCGAGCCGCTCGGCGCGGACGACGTCGCCGCGCCCCTCCAATTCCGGCACGGATCCGAATGCCCGTGCGCCGTCGACGAGGAGCGCGTCGCGCGTCAGCTCGATCGAGTCCCCGTCGGGGTCGTTCCGGATCTTCACCACCTCGATACGTCGCGCCTGAATCGCCCACAGGTCGCCCTCCTGCCGCGCCGCACGCGCGCGGTACGGCGGCTGCAGCTCCTGCTCGATCGCGTCCGCGAGCGGCTGCAACGACGAGTCCGACCCCTCCTCGACGAGCAGCGACCCGTCGGGGAGCACCACGAACGTCACCGCGTCGCCGTCGATGCCGGACGCCTCGACGGTCTGCGTCGCGTCCCACTCGCGCGGGCGCTGCATGCCGTGGATACCGACTTCGCGCCACGGCCCGCGGGGCTCGCGCTCGACGAGCCCGCCTTCACGTGCGAGCCGCTCGTGCAGCGGCTCGTTTCGCCTGAACAAGCTCAACCGTCTGCGTGCTTGTCGACCCGCCGCTTCGATGCCTTGCGGTCGCGCTCGTCCTTCACCTGTCGCAGAAGCTTCTCCGTCAGCTCGTCGATCGACGCCTTCATGTCGCGCGTCGATTCGCGCGCACGCAGCGTGTGCCCTTTCAGCCAGACGGTCGCCTCGGCAATTTGGTTCGCGGCGATCGACGGATTCTTCTCGACCGCGAGCTCGAGCTCGATGCGTGCGAGCTTGCTCACCTGCTTGTCGAGCTTGCTGAGCTTTCGCTCGGCGTAGCTCCTGATGGAGTCGCTCACAACGAGGTTCTTGCCCTTGACGGAAAGCTCCATCTCGCCTCCTCAGGTCGCTCTGCTCAACCTTATCGTGCGCGCGAACGTCACCACGTCAACCCTGGAGGCTCCGGCCGCGCGCAGGGCCGAAGCGGCGGAGGAGACCGTCGCCCCACTCGTGTAGACGTCGTCGACCAGCAGGACGGGGTCTGACACCGGTCGGGTCGCGGCAAACGCCCCAGCCACGTTCCGGCGGCGCTCCGCGAGCGTCAGGCCGCGCTGGCGGCGGGAGCCGCCGGTGCGGGAGAGAACGGCCTCGCAGCGCAGGTCCCACCGCTCCGCGAGGGCACGGGCGAGCCGCTCGGCGGGATGGTGGCCCCGCGCCCCGAGGCGCCGCCCGTCCGCCGGGACGAACGTCACGAGCGCCGCATCGGGCCGCGCGACGCGCCCGGCGACGAGGGCGGCCGCGTCGTCCGCGAGCCGCCGCAGCCCCCGCTCCTTCCAGCCCGCGACGAGCCGGCGAACCGGCTCGTCGTAGGCGACCGCGGCGCGCGCCTGCGCGAATCCGAGCCGCCTGCCCGAGCACTCACGGCAGCGCGCGACCGGCCACGCCGTCGGCGCCCCGCAGCGGTCGCAGAACGGCGGACCGAGGCGCGGGAAGGCGTCGCGGCAGCCCGTACACAGCTGCGCGCCGGAGACGCCGCAGACGAGGCAGCGCTGCGGCAGCAGCAGCCCGAGCATGCAGCCGACGCTAGCGGGCGATGTGTGACGTCAATCGAGCGAGTACGTGTCGCGCGGCGGCAGGCCGACGCGCTCGCGCATGAGGTTGTCCGCCTCGTGCAATTGCGCCGCGTCGCCGATGTCGTACCAGCCGCCCGGGAAGCGGTAGGCGTAGACGGGCACCCGCCGGTGCAGCCACGCGACATAGTTGCCCGGCTGGTCGGGCGGATTGCCCTCGTCGAGGTACGTGGAGACGAGGTGCGCGTGATCGCGCGTGTAGAGATACGTCGCCGTTGCGGCGAGCGTCGTCGTCGGCTGCTCCGGCTTTTCGACGAAGCCGACGATGCGGTCGTCCTCGTCGATCTCGACGATGCTGTATTGGCGGACGAGCTCGAGGTCGCCGACGTCGTGCACGGCGACGGCGCTGCCGCCGTTCTTCCCGCGCCAGAAGTCGAACATGTCGGTGAGCGAGTAGTCGAAGAGATTGTCGCCCGCAATCACGAGCAGGTCGTCGTCGGCGCCGATGCGCTCCTGCACGAAGCGAATGTCGCCGATCGCGCCGAGCCGGTCGTCGTTCGACGTCGTCCCGTCGTCGTGCACGCGCACGCCCTTGCCGGCGGCCCACTCCTCGAACATGTGCGCGAAGCGCGCGTTCGTGACGACGTGGACGTCGTCGATACCGCCGTCGTGGATCTTGTCGAGCACCCAGTCGAGCATCGGGCGGCCCCCGACGGGCAGCAGATGCTTCGGCAGGTCGTCGGTCAGCGGACGCAGGCGCGTCGCGTACCCGGCGGCGAGGATCAGGGCGACCATATGCCGTCCTCGGTGACGATCGCGGTGATGAGCGCGGCCGGTGTGACGTCGAACGCGGGGTTCCGCGCCGGGAACCGCGCCGTCACCTCGGACGGGTCGCGTTCCTCGATGGGGATCCCTGCGCCGGTCGGCGTCGCTCGGTCGATCGTCGAGGTCGGCGCCACGACGTAGAGCGGGATCCCATGGTAGGCGGCGAGCACGGCGAGACCATACGTTCCGATCTTGTTCGCCGCGTCACCGTTCGCCGCGATCCGGTCGGCGCCGGTGACGACGACGTCGACCTCGCCGCCCGCCATCATCGCCGCCGCGGCG